>JAYTBZ010000284.1:0-3206 GCA_043736705.1 Flavobacterium sp.
GTAAAAAACTTGGTTGGCTTGTAAAAATTTTATAATTTTGCAGACCGAAATTATAATGTAAAGTAAAGAAGAAGATGGATATCAAAAGAGTAGCAATAGACGCTGTAAACGAGACGATTGTAATGACTGTAGTTCAGATGGATTACAAAGGTCAAGTAGCAAAAAGAATAAACGAAAAAATGCCTTTGGCAACTGTAAAAGGATTCCGTAAAGGTGCTGTGCCTAAAGATCTTGTTGAAAAACAATACGGAAAAGCAATTAAACAAGAAGAAGTTCAAAAAGTAGTGGATCTAGCACTAGAGCGTTTTGTACAATCAGAGCGTTTAAACTTGTTAGGAACTCCGTTGCTTAAAGCAAATGAAAACTTTGATTGGAGTGCTGAAGAATTGGTTTTTGAATATGAAATTGGTTTGGTTCCTAACTTCACTTTAGACTTAGAAGCTAAAAACGACATCGTGAAATATGTGGTTACTGCTGATGCTAAATTGATTGACGGACAGGTAGCCAGAATCCAAAAACAATTTGGAACTGCCATTCCTCAAGAGGTTGTTGCTGCAGATTCAGATGTTACTGGAACATTCTCTAACGAAGAAAAAGGAATTAATAACGCAACCACTATTGCTGCTGATCTTTTCAAGGACAAAGCGACTTTTGACTTGTTCCTAGGTAAAAAAGTAGGGGATGTTGTGACTGTAAATACAAAAGGTTTATTTGAAGACGACCACCAATTGATGGACGTAATGAAAGTAAATCATGATGACGTTCACGGTTTAGAGGTGGATGTAAACTTCACTATCGAAGCAATCAACACTGCTGAATTGGCTGAACTGAACCAAGAATTGTTTGATAAATTGTTTGGCGCGGGAATTATTGCTTCAGTAGATGAATTGAAAGCAAAAATTAAAGAAGATGCTGAATCTCAATTTGCTCAGCAAGCAGACCAAAAATTATTAGGTGACGTTACTGAGTTCTTAATTGAAAGCACCAAATTTGATTTGCCAGCTGAATTCCTTAAAAAATGGTTGCAAACCGTAGGGGAGAAAAAATTATCTCCAGAGGAAGCTGAGGTAGAATACACTCGTTCTGAGAAAGGATTGCGTTTTCAATTGATCGAAGGTAGAGCTATGGCGCAATCTGACATCAAAATCACGTTTGAAGATTTGAAAACGTTTACTCAAAAAAATATCCGTCAGCAAATGGCACAATTCGGACAAACAAATCCTACTGACGAGGAAGTTCAAGGGATTGTATCACGCGTTTTGTCAAACCAAGACGAAGTAAAAAGACTTTCTGATCAAGTAGTTGCTGAAAAATTATTGGAAGTGTTTAAAGAAAAAGCAAATCCTACAACGAAAGAGGTTACTTACGATGAATTTATTGCTGCTTCATACGGAGAATAAATTTTAGTCGTAAAGTCAAATGTCATAAAGTCAAAAGTTGAAAAAATGGAAAATAATTTGGTTAGCTTTTTCAAATTTTAAGATTTTATTGCAAATGCAAAACAATAAAAAATAAGTATATTTGAGCGTCAGAAAATTAATTTTGACGCTCTTTTATTTTTTAGTGTTTTTAGAAGCTAATCCAGCTTTTCACTACAAGTTTTTTCTTCCGTTTCTGTTTTTTAAATCCCTGCAAGAGCTTCTTTCAGTCGCTTTGCAAGAATAAAAAAACTAAAAAACGGAATTCAAATAGCTTTCCGTTACAATCTGGGCTAAAAAATAAGACATATTGACATCATTTAGAAATAGGTATGACCTTTGCACTAAATGGAATCACAAGATATAACGTAAAACTTAGAACAAAAAAATATGAACTACGGTAAAGAATTTAAAAAATTTGCTACAAAGCACCAAGGGGTAAATGCAATGTACTACGACAAAATCGTGGCGGCAATGAACCCAACCAATATGACTCCATATATTATTGAAGAGCGCCAGTTGAATATTTCGCAATTAGACGTTTTTTCCAGATTAATGATGGACCGTATTATTTTTTTAGGAACTGGAATCGATGACCAAATTGCAAATATTGTTCAAGCACAATTGTTGTTCTTAGAAAGCGCAGATGCGTCTAAGGATATTCAAATTTATTTGAATTCTCCAGGAGGAAGCGTTTATGCAGGTTTAGGAATTTATGATACCATGCAATACATCAAGCCAGATGTTGCTACAATTTGTACTGGAATGGCGGCTTCTATGGGAGCGGTATTGTTATGTGCAGGAGCAGCAGGAAAACGTTCGGCTTTGCCACATTCAAGAGTAATGATTCACCAGCCATCGGGCGGAGCGCAAGGAGTTGCGACTGATATGGAAATTAACTTACGCGAAATGTTGAAACTAAAAGACGAGTTGTACAACATTATTTCGCACCATTCTGGACAAACTTTCGACAAAGTGCACAAAGACAGTGAGCGTGATTACTGGATGAAAGCGGATGAAGCTAAAGAATACGGAATGATTGATGAGGTTTTAAGAAGAGGATAAAAATACAGTCAAAAAAGTCGAAGGTCGAAAGTCAAAAGCATTGCTGTGAACTTTCGACCTTATGACTTTATGACTTTAGACTAAAAAGAATGGCAAAAGTAGTATTAGAGTGTTCGTTTTGTGGAAGGAAAAAACCAGAAACCCAATTGTTGATTGCGGGTATAAATGCACACATTTGTGACAAATGCATCGAGCAAGCCCACGGAATTGTTTTAGAAGAATTAAAATCCAGCGGTAGTTCTAAATTGGTTGGAGATTTGATTTTGAAAAAACCAAAGGAAATCAGAGCGTTTTTAGATCAATATGTAATTGGACAAGACCAAACTAAAAAAGTAATGTCGGTTGCAGTTTACAATCACTATAAGCGTTTGATGCAACAGCAATTAGACGATGAGGTTGAGATTGAAAAAAGCAACATCATCATGGTAGGACAAACAGGAACAGGAAAAACATTGGTGGCTAAAACCATTGCAAAAATGTTGGATGTGCCTTTAGCTATTGTTGATGCGACCGTTCTTACAGAAGCAGGTTATGTTGGAGAAGATGTCGAAAGTATTTTGACGCGTCTTTTACAAGCTGCTGATTATGATGTTGCGAAAGCGGAACGTGGAATTGTATTCATTGACGAAATAGATAAAATTGCACGTAAAAGTGATAATCCGTCTATTACGCGTGACGTTTCTGGGGAAGGGGTGCAACAAGCATTATTGAAATTGTTGGAAG
>JAYTBZ010000285.1:0-6908 GCA_043736705.1 Flavobacterium sp.
TTGTGTAGCGTCTAAAAGATTTATAGCTGTAGAAGCAATTGCAGATGAATTCCTTGAAAAATTCAAAGAAAAAATGTCCAACTTAATTGTTGGTGACCCAATGAATTCTACAACAGAATTAGGACCGATGAGCAGCGAAGCAGCTGCTGTACATATTATAGATCAAATAAGAAAATCTGTTGATGCTGGAGCAACCATTTTGCTCGGTGGAACTCGCTCTGATCTTCCAGGTGCTTTTGTTAAGCCTACTATTTTAACAGATTTGAAACCAGAAATTCCTGCTTATTATCAAGAAATATTTGGACCCGTAGCTTCTTTCTACAGAGTCATAGATGAAGAAGCAGCAATAAAATTAACAAACGATTCCAATTATGGGTTAGGTTGTTCCATATTTACGAAAGACATAGAACGTGGGAAACGTATCGCTGATAAAATTGATACTGGAATGGTATTTATTAATCAGCCAACCTCTACCCAAGCTGATCTGCCTTTTGGAGGAACTAAAAATTCTGGTTACGGCAGAGAATTATCTGAATTAGGAATTCAAGAATTTGTAAATAAAAAACTCATTCGTATTAGCGGGCTTTCGGATCCTTTGTAGATTTATAAGTATAAAAAATATAATTATGTTAGGTAACGTTTTTCTGATTTGCCAGATTGGCGTAATGGCATCAAGAACATAGGGGTTTTCCAATCTTCCGCCTATGACCAACGAAACGGTACACGAGCTTGATACCCATTAATCAGAATAAAAAAAGAATGTTGCCTAACTTAATTTTTCAAAAAAAGTTTTAAAACGCATTCAAGTTTTAAATTTTGGTAAGGATTCCGTTTAAAATTATTTTCAAATAAAATAATGCTAGTTCAGCACTTCATTCATTATAAAAAATATTAGTGAAGTTACCTTGAATAATAAAAATTATAAGCAAATTAAGCGAATGAAAACTGTGGAATTAGATTTTCAAAAAATTGTTTCCCAAAGAATTTAATGCTTAATAATGTTATTACAATCCCTCAATTTTATTTTGACAATATTTCTTATTAAAAAACACCTGTATTTTTAAATTAAAAAAAAATTAAAAAAAAAAATTAAAAAAAGACATGAAAACTTACGAGCTATTTACATTAAAAAAAATAGGTTCCATTGATTTGAAAAACCGAATTGTTATGGCACCTATGACCAGATGTCGCGCAATTGGGAATACTCCTAATGAATTGATGGCCGAATATTACAAACAGCGTTCCGATGCTGGATTAATTATAACTGAAGGCACTTCTCCATCTCCTAATGGGCTTGGTTATGCCAGAATTCCGGGAATATTTAGCAAATTACAAGTAGAAGGTTGGAAAAAAACAACCAATGCCGTTCATGAAAACGCAGGGAAAATAATTATTCAATTAATGCACTCCGGAAGAGTAAGCCATACATTAAATATGCCTGAAGAATCACAAGTTCTTGCGCCTTCTCAAGTGAAAGCCGCCGGACAAATGTGGACCGATTTGAAAGGTTTACAAGATTTTTCAGTACCAAAAGAGATGACCGAACAAGATATTTTACATGCCAAAACTGAATATGTAGCTGCTGCTGAAAATTCCTTATTTGCAGGATTTGATGGTGTAGAATTGCATGGTGCCAACGGTTATTTGTTAGAAGAGTTTCTTTCGCCTGTAAGCAATATCCGCACGGATCAATATGGCGGAAGCATTGAAAATCGATGCCGTTTTGTACTTGATGTTGTTGCCGCAGTTGCACAAGCTATTGGAAAGGAAAAAACAGGCATTCGTTTATCACCTTATGGAGTAGCCAGTGATATGCCCCATTATCCAGAAATTCATGAAACATACGATTATCTTACTAAAGAACTCAATAAACTAGACATTGCTTATATTCATCTTGTAGATCATTCCGCTATGGGAGCACCTGATGTTCCGTTGGAAATCAAGAAAATGATTCGGCATAATTTCAAGAATACTTTGATTCTTTGCGGTGGTTATGACAAAGAAAGCGCCGAAGCAGCCATTAAGAGCGGACTTACTGACCTTGTTGCTTTTGGACGTCCTTTTATTAATAATCCGGACTTAGTGGAACGATTTAAAAATGATTGGCCTTTATCAGAAGATCTTAAAATGGATTTATTTTATTCTGCAGATGAAAAAGGATATACTGATTATTCAAATTATGAAACAAAGTAATAGAATTATTTCACCTAGCAAAGTATTTGTATTTAAACAAATAGTATGTGAATAATGAAACTTATTTAATAAATTTTATAATTTTTTTTGGATCAATAAAATGACCTTTGTAATATAAAATTTTAGTCTTAATTGCATTGTACTTTATTGAGAATTCAAAAGAAAAGAATTTAGACAAAATCGTATTTAAGAACAAAAATTAAACAATAATAAATTTCAAAAATTATGAAACTACAAATAGGAATTACGCAAGAACATTTAAAAAATAGTATTTCTATATTATCGTCGATTTTAGCAAATGAAATGACACTATATGTAAAATTAAGAAAATTTCATTGGAATGTTTGTGGCGAGAGTTTTATGGAATTTCACAAATTATTTGAAGCTCAATATACAGAACTTGAAGAATCAATTGATGAAGTTGCTGAGCGCATAAGCAAACTGGGTGGGAAATCCATTGGAACCATGAAGGAATTTGCCGATTTAACGATTATAAAAGAGTCCCCTAACCATTACCCAACTCAAAAAGAGATGGTAAAAGAATTATTAGGAGATCACGAAACCATTATTGTTCATCTAAGAAAAGATGTTGATACAAGCACTGATGTAAATAAGGATGCAGGAACAGGTGATTTCCTTACTGGATTAATGAAAGCACACGAAACAATGGCATGGAAACTAAGAAGATATTTAGAATAATAATAAAAAATTAAATGGAAAATTCAACAAACGAAGTATATACTGTTTCAAGAAGTTATTGCAAGGTTGGTAAAATAACCCCAAAAAGAAATCTTGAAGTACCAAGATTAGCACCAGAATCAGAAAATCAAAAAAACAATTAAATAAAGTGGATGATCTTAAATCATTAGCAAAAAAATAGTGTTTTCCTGAAATAATTACTCTGTTTTTTTTATAAATAGAACCATTTGAATTCTTTCAAAACTGTTGTTAAAAACAGTTCCTAAGTATTTTTTGATGGTTTTATTTTTTTTTAATTTTTATTAGTAAAAAGTGTAAAACCGCTCTTATTTAGTATTCAATAAGGAAAATAATTATGTTAGATAGCAGCGAAATGATTTTATTTAAAAAAAAATCAATAATTTACGAAAAATAAAAGGTTAGTTTGGTTTGGTTTATTTAGGCTATTGTTTTAACAATAGCCTTTTTTGGTGCTATTATTTTTTGGCAAAAAAAACAACTATCCTAATAGCTCTTTAATAATTTCATTTTATTTCATCTGTGAATATTGAAACTTTCCCCAAAAGTTATGTAACAGCTCTAGCGGTATTCGTAATTAAATTTGCAAAATAACCTCTAAAATTAATACTTTATACATTATTGTTTATACTTGAGTAATAGAATATGATATGCAAAGAGTATTCATAATAGTATTACAGTAGATTATCGAAGGTTTATACGCATTCAAAAAAAATAATTAATGAATAAAACAATAACAGCCAAAAAAGAAAATGTAACCAACTACCTGAAAGAAACTTTCGATGATGTTGGCAAAATTACATTATTCGCTACGCGTTTTTTCAGGGAGGTGGTGAAAACTCCATATGAATTCAAAGAATTTGTAAAACAGTGTTATGTCATCGGATATAAATCCTTACCATTAGTTACTATTACTGGATTTATTATGGGATTAGTACTCACATTGCAATCAAGACCAACACTAGCCAAGTTTGGTGCAGAATCTTGGTTACCAAGTATGGTTGCACTGTCTTTAATAAGGGAAATTGCTCCTGTTATTACCGCTCTAATTTGCGCAGGTAAAGTTTCCTCTGGTATAGGTGCTGAATTAGGATCTATGAAAGTTACGGAACAAATTGATGCTATGGAAGTTTCGGCTATAAACCCTTATAAATATTTAGTTGTTACACGTATTTTGGCCACTACATTAATGGTGCCTCTTTTAGTAATTTATGCAGATGGGATTGGGATTGTAGGCGGATATGTAGGAATAAATATTCATAGCGATGTTAATATGTTCCGATACCTTTCACAAGTTCTAGAATCCATTACTTTTTTAGATATTATTCCAGCTACGATTAAAACATTTTTCTTTGGATTTTTTATAGGAATGATTGGTTGTTACAAAGGTTTTAATGCGTCTAATGGAACTGAAAGTGTGGGGAAAGCAGCAAACTCTGCTGTTGTGACCGCATCACTAACAATATTTATTATTGATATGTTAGCGGTTCAAATAACTGATTTATTTCTTTAAAAATGATACAAGAAACAACGACCCAGGCGCCTATTTCCAAAACAAATGAAACTGTTATAGAAATCAAGGATCTTTATAAATCCTTTGGTACTAATGAGGTGTTAAAAGGTGTCTCTTTCTCAGTAAAAAAAGGGGAAAATTTAGTGGTCTTAGGAAAATCAGGTTCTGGAAAATCAATCACTATAAAATGTGTTGTGGGTTTGGTAGGTGTTGATTCTGGTGTAATTAATGTTTTTGGTACTGATATTACCAAAATTGATAACAATGAACTGAATGAAATACGGGTTCGAATTGGTTTTCTTTTTCAAAATGCAGCATTATACGATTCCATGAGCGTACGAGAAAATTTGGCATTCACACTTAAGCGTCATGCAAAAGAATTATCATCAGAAGAAGTTGAAAATCAAATAAAAGAAATCTTAGAAAATGTTGGTTTAAGTGAAGCTATTGATAAAATGCCATCTGAATTATCAGGAGGTATGCGTAAAAGAATTGGTTTGGCCAGAACTTTAATTTTAAAACCAGAAATCATCTTATATGATGAACCAACAACTGGACTCGATACAATTACTTCTAGAGAAATAAGCGAATTAGTATTAGAAATTCAAAAAAAGAATAAAACCTCCTCCATCATAATTACGCATGATATGGCTTGTGCAAAACATACTGCTGATCGTTTAGTAATTTTAAAAGATGGTGCAATACATGTGGAAGGAACTTACGAAGAATTAGAAAAAAGTGAGGACGAATGGGTTCGATCTTTTTTTATATAACCAAAAAAATAAAACAAAATGAATAAAGAATCTGGATACCAATGGAAAATAGGAATGTTTGTAATTATTGGGTTGGTACTTTTTGCTACAACAATATATTTTGTTGGAAAACAGAAAAATTTATTTGGCTCTACATTTGAGTTAACTGCCAAATTCAATTCAGTAAACGGGCTCGATGTAGGTAATAATGTTCGTTTTTCGGGTATCAATATTGGTACAGTAGAGGAAATTGAATTTTTAACAGATACATCGGTGGTTATTAAATTAGTCATCAAAGAAGAGGTTCGTAAATACATCAAAAAAGATGCTATTGCAAGTATTAGCTCTGATGGTTTGATGGGTGATAAAGTGCTTATTATTTCATCTGGAAAAAACTCCAATGTTATTGTAGAAAACAACGACAATATTGCTTCTAAAAAAGCAATAGAGATGGATGATTTGATGGTGAGCGTCAAAAAAAGTGTAGATAATGCTGGAGTTATTACCGCACAACTCGCTCAGTTTAGTAATAGCATGAATAATGGAAATGGTGCTTTATCAAGATTAGTCTCTGATGAAGAATTTGGAAATAGCATAAAAAAAATGGTTACTAATTTAGAAAAGAGTTCTAATGAATTTTCAAAATTTACTGTAAAAATGAATAATGGAAAAGGAGCATTATCTAAATTAGTTAGCGATGAAAAAATGGGTTTAATGATAGATTCTACTTTGACCAATGTTAAAAAAGGAACAACTGGATTAAATGAAGTTATAGAAGCTGCAAAGCATAATTTTCTACTGCGCGGTTATTTTAATAAAAAGAAAAAGGCAGAAGATAAAAAATTGGAAGGTTTAGAAGATCTTGAAGAAAATGAAATGAAAAAAGAACTCAATATGGGTGCTAAATTTGATACTATAAAGTAACCTTTATATAGCGCAACAATTGAATTTTTAAAAAATATATAAATCTCCATTTACTTTTTTTAAATTTCATTTTCAATTAATAAAGAGTGAAAATTATACAACTTTAAAGTATAGTTCTGTAACATGATAGTTTACTATGAAATGTACCTTTACTTTATTATTAATGATTACTTTAATTAAACGATTATGAAAAAAATAAAATTTATCCTGTCTTTATTATTACTTGGAGTAACAATTTACTCTTGTAATAACGATGACACAAATGCTAGTTACCCGTATGCCGTTCGTTTAACAGATGCTCCTGGACCATATGAAGAGGTAAATGTAGACATTCAAGGTGTAGAAGTTATAGGTGATGGTGGAAAAATTGTATTATTGAATGTAAAAAAAGGAATCTATAACTTATTAGATTTCTCTAATCGTGTAGATACTTTACTGGCTACTGATTCACTTGAAATTTCATCAGTTAATCAAGTTAGACTTATTCTTGGTCCAAATAATACAGTAGTTCTTGACGGAGTGAGTTACCCATTAAGTACTCCAAGTGCAGAGCAAAGTGGATTAAAAATAAAAGTTAATAACACACTTCAAGACGGAATTTTGTACACGGTTCTTTTAGATTTTGATGCTAATAAATCAATTGTGAAGCAAGGAAATGGTTCGTACTCTTTGAAACCAGTAATCAGAACTATCGAACAAGCAATCAGCGGCACAGTTAAAGGTAAAATTACACCTGTAGGAACTATGGCTGTTGTTGAAGCTACTTCTTCAACTGGAGTAAGTTACACAAGCAATGTAAATGAAAATGG
>JAYTBZ010000286.1:0-6880 GCA_043736705.1 Flavobacterium sp.
TTTCTTAAATTTGTTCGTCTAACCTCTTACAGTGTGCAAAAATAGGGTATTTTAAAATATGTCGAAAGTAAAATATTATTACGATTCTGAAAATCTAGCCTACAGAAAAATAAAAACACAAAAAAGAAGAAAATTGGGTGTTATTGTTCTGTTTTTATCGGCAGCGGCGTTATTTGGTTTTTTGAGTTTTGTAATTTTATTGAATACTCCTTATTTTGAAACGCCAAAAGATCGTTTGCAAGCACGTGAAATTGAAAATTTGAGATTGAATTATGCGCTTCTGAACAAAAAAATGGATCAGATTAATAGTGTTATTGAGGCAATTGAAGATCGAGACAATAACTTGTATCGTGTCTATTTCAATAAAGCTGCAATTCCAGATTCAGTTCGGGAAGCAGGATTTCAAGGAAAAAACAGGTATAAGGTGTTGGAAGGATATAATAATTCGCAGTTGGTGATCAATACCACAAAAAGGATAGACGTTTTGAGCAAGGAATTAGCCATTCAGTCCAAATCGTTAGATGTTATTTTAAAATTGGCAGAAGCAAAAAGTAACTTTTTATCAGCAATTCCTGCTATTCAGCCTGTTCGAAATGAAAATTTAAAACAAATGGCTTCTGGTTTTGGATACCGAACAGATCCTTTTACAAAAGCCAGAAAAATGCACGAAGGAATGGATTTTACGGCTAAAACTGGCACTCCCATTTATGCAACTGGTGACGGAGTTGTGGCTAAAGCAGACAATACTGCATCTGGATATGGAAATCATATTGTGATTAGGCATGGATTTGGTTATGAAACTTTGTATGCACATTTGAGTAAATATAAGGCTAGAGCAGGACAACGTGTAAAACGTGGAGACGTTATTGGATATGTAGGAAGCACGGGACGCTCTGAAGCACCTCACTTGCATTACGAGGTGTTGAAGGATAAGAAAGTGGTAAATCCGCTTAATTTCTATTACGGAAATATTTCGGCTGTAGAATATGTAGTTATTGCACAATTAGCCAATCAAGAGAATCAATCGCTTGATTAATGCTCTTAAAGAGTGATCAAGTGTAGGAGTAAAAAGTTTACAGGTAGCAGCATTAAAAGTCAAATAAAGAAACATGCACATTGAACTTTCTAAAGATAAAAGGTATTACAGCATTGGCGAAGTAGCTAAAGCGTTTGATGTAAATGCATCACTGATTCGTTTTTGGGATAATGAATTTGATATTTTAAAACCAAAAAAGAATGCTAAAGGCAATCGAATGTTTACGCCAGAGGACATTACCAACTTACAATTGATTTATCACCTGGTAAAAGAAAGAGGATTTACCTTGGAAGGTGCCAAAACCCATTTGAAAGAAGGACAAAAGAAGACTTTGGATAAATTTGAAATCATTCGAAAATTAGAAACAATACGCACACAATTAACAAATATTAAAAACGAGCTTTAAAATACAATTTCAATGATCGTTGCAACAACAAATTAAAACTAAATAATAAACATTAAATTAAGTAAACATGAGAAGATTTTTGCCTTGGATTATCGGTGCAGTTGTAATTTTTGTAATATACAGCTGGGTTAAAGGAATAAATAATACTGCGGTAACTTTAAGCCAAGATGTAGAACAGTCTTGGGGAGATGTGCAAACAGCTTATCAAAGAAGAAATGACCTTATTGGTAATTTAGTAAATACGGTAAAAGGCGCTGCTGAATTTGAAAAAAGTACGCTTACAGCAGTTATCGAGGCGCGTTCTAAAGCTACGGCTGTAAAAATTGATCCAGCAAACATAACTCCTGAACAATTAGCTGAGTTTAACAAAGCGCAAAGTGGCGTAAGCAGCTCATTGTCAAGGTTATTAGTGACTGTTGAAGCATACCCCGACTTAAAAGCTAACCAGAATTTCTTAAAATTACAAGATGAATTGGCGAGTACTGAAAATCAAATACTTACAGCAAGAACACGTTTTAATGAAGCAGTTAAACCGTATAACTCCCATATAAAAACGTTCCCAAATACTTTATTTGCGGGATTATTTGGATTCAAAGAGAAAGCATATTTCAATGCTGTTGAAGGTGCAGATAAACCTGTTGAAGTTAAATTTTAAAATTAGATTATTTGGTTTCTTAAATTGTTAGAAGTTAAAATAAATGAAATTTTAATTGAAGCTACAACTTATGAAAGTAACGGCTTTTGATTGCAGATGTAAGTATCTAGAAATCGAAAGTCGTTACTTTTCATTCAAAAATTTTTCCCATGTCAAAAGTAGAAGATTTTTTAAACAAAGAAGAAGAACAAGAAATTGTTGAAGCCATACGTTTGGCTGAAAGAAATACTTCGGGCGAGATAAGAGTTCATATTGAAAAAACAACTTCCATGGATGTGTATGACCGCGCCATGGAAGTTTTTCATGAACTGAAAATGGATGCTACTGAATTACAAAATGGCGTTTTAATATATCTTGCTGTTGAAGACCGTAATTTTGTCATTTGCGGCGATAAGGGTATTAATGACGTTGTACCTGATGATTTTTGGAATTGCACCCGCGATGTCATGGTAGCAGAATTCAAAAAAGGAGACTTCAAGCAAGGTCTTATCAATGGAATTACAAGAGCTGGAGAACAATTACAGCACTATTTCCCTTGGCAAGAAGGCGATACAGATGAATTATCAAACGAAATATCTAGAGGATAATGCAATTACAAAAAAAGAACACCTTACTTTTTCTAAAGCTATTTGTTTGTTTGTTTGTCACTCAAATTGGTTTTGCTCAATTTACCATTCCTGAAAAACCAACTTTACAGACTTCGGTTTACGATTATGCAAATGTGCTTAGCGCAACAGAAAAAACACAATTAGAAGAAAAACTAATTAAATATGCTGATTCTACCACTACTCAAATTGTAGTTATTACCATTGAAAGCTTAAAGGGAGAAGATGTTAGTTTACTAGCAACTAAATGGGGACAAACATGGGGAATAGGTGGTACAGCCAAAAATGATAACGGAGTAATTATTTTATTGGCTAAAGCCGAAAAAAAAATAGCCATTAACCCTGGTTATGGACTAGAAGATCGACTAACCGCTGGAATTGGTGGAGAAATAATTCGAAATATTATCGTTCCTGAATTCAAAGCGGGAAGTTTTTACAATGGTTTAGACAAAGGAACAGATGCTTTGTTTGATGTTTTTAAAGGAAAATACAAAGGCGAGCGTGTTAAAAAATCAAAAAATAAAGGATTCCCTATCTTACCTTTAATCGTTATTGGAATCATCATAATCGCACTGATATCCAGAAATAAAGGTGGTGGTGGAAATTCTGGAAACAGGGGTGGTGGCATAGGCCCAAGTTTACTTGATATCATTATTTTAAGCAGCCTTGGCAGAAACAGCGGCGGAGGTGGATTTGGTGGTGGTTCCTCTGGTGGTGGATTTGGCGGAGGCGGTTTTGGTGGTGGATTTGGAGGCGGAGGTTTCTCTGGTGGCGGATCTAGCGGTGGCTGGTAATAAGTTGATTTTATAAAATATTAATACCCTATCAAAACGATAGGGTATTTTTTTTATATTTGATGCAAATAAAAAAAAATGAAGTTTTATTATCTTTTTCTGCTCCTTCTTTTTAAAACGCTACCCACACAGGCACAAACTAGTAAAAATGTTGACCACCAAAGTATTGTATGGACGCGCTATTACAACCAATTACTGTTGAGTGAAAAATGGTCCTTGCATTCTGAAATTGACAATAGAGTTTTCACAAAACCCATTCAGCAAAATGTTTACGTGTTGCGTGTGCAAGGACGTTACAAGATAAATAGCCATCTTGAAACAGGTGCTGGTTTTGCTCATTTTTCGGTTACTACACAAATACCTGAAATCAATCCCGACTTTAGAATTCCTGAATACCGCGGGCAACAAGACTTGACTTGGAGAATCAGCGGCAAAAAAACAGTACTCAATCAGCGTTTTCAAGTAGAGGAACGTTTTATTCACAATTCGAATTCATCAGGATTACTACCAGGAAGTACTTTTTCATGGCGTTTTAGATACCGACTACAAGGAGATTATACTATTTGGAAAAAAGAAAACAAAGCAGTAAAAGCCATTCTCTCTGATGAAATTATGTTCAATGCTGGAAAATCTAACCGTAAAAATACCTTTGACCAAAATCGAATTTACGCAGCTATACAATTTCAAGCTAGCAATCATTTTGCTTATGAAGTAGGTTACCTCAACAGTTTTCAGAGACGGGCCAGCGGCGTTGATTTCTTTAATCGTGATATTATTAGGTTAAGTGTTTTTCATAAAATTAAATGTTACAAAAAGACTTAAACCAAAAAAATCCCGAATTTCTTCGGGACTATCTATTTTTATTTCTCTCTAATATAAATATCGATTGGTACTCCCGAGAAGTCCCAATTTTCTCTAATTTTATTCTCCAAATACCGTTTATAAGGCTCTTTTACATATTGTGGCATATTAGCAAAAAATACAAACTGTGGTGTTAGCGTTGGCAATTGCATACAATATTTAATTTTTACATATTTTCCCTTTGTTGCTGGTGGCGGATACGCTTCGATAACTTTCAACATAAACTCATTGAATTTTGAAGTAGCAATTCGTTGTTGTCTATTTTCATAGACTTTTACCGTAGCTTCTAGTGCTTTCAACAAACGTTGTTTGGTCAATGCTGATACAAAAAGAATAGGCACATCTGTAAAAGGCATTAGTTCTTTCTTAATCTTTTCTTCATAATCTCGGGTCGACATGGTTTCTTTTTCTACTAGATCCCATTTGTTAACCAAGATGACTACTCCTTTTCTATTCTTTTCTGCCAGCCAAAAAATACTTTGATCCTGACCTTCAAAACCACGGGTTGCATCAATAATCAAGATACAAATATCTGCATGCTCAATAGCACGCACAGAACGCATTACAGAGTAAAATTCTAAATCCTCTTTTACCTTAGCTTTACGACGGATTCCAGCAGTATCTACCAAGTTAAATTCAAAACCAAAACGGTCAAACTTAGTATCAATAGCATCACGAGTTGTTCCTGCAATGTCCGTAACCATAAAACGTTCCTTACCGATTAAAGCATTGATAAAACTTGATTTTCCGGCATTAGGACGCCCCACAACTGCAAAGCGAGGCAAAACAACTTCTTCTTGAACTGGTTCCGGTTTTACTGGAAACGCATCAATTAATGCATCAAGTAAATCTCCTGTTCCACTTCCTGAAATACTGGCAAACGTATAATATTCGCCAAGGCCTAAATTGTAAAACTCAATAGCATCTTTCTCACGCATAGCATTATCGACCTTGTTTACTGCAAGTAAAACAGGCTTTGTGACTTTGCGTAACAACCGAGCAACAATATCATCCATAGGCGTAATGCCTTCTTCAACATCAACTACAAAAATGATAACATCTGCTTCATCAATAGCAAGTTCTACCTGCTTGCGAATCTCACCTTCAAAAACATCATCCGATCCACGCACATAACCGCCCGTATCTATAACAGAAAACTCTTTTCCGTTCCACTCGCTTTTACCATAGTTTCTATCTCTGGTAACTCCAGAAACTGAATCTACAATAGCTTCTCTTCTTTGTATCAGCCTATTGAAAAGGGTCGATTTTCCCACATTAGGTCTTCCTACTATCGCAACAATGTTATTCATAATTATTTATTCAAATATTTTGCAAAGGTAGTGTATAAAAATGGATAATTAGATTTTTAAACTACTTGATTTATTGACTTTTTAATTACTTAACTATTTCATAATCAATATCTAATGCTTAAAACAACTTTAATCAAAGCACACAATACAATTATGACATAAAAATTTTCAGAAGCTTATCCAGCACTACATTGCAACTCCTCGCTCAAAAAGCAGTTGTTCCTATGTGCTTGCAGGAACTTCCTTTGGTCGTTCTGCAACCACTGGAACAACAATCTTTTTTTACTCCGGGATTTTCATTTCGATCTGGGCTAAAAAAAACCAGTTCAAAAGACTATCCTTGAACTGATTAAAAATAATTTATTTGAATGAAAAACAAAAAGCTATTCTTATATAATAAAGCCTTTTTACTAATCGCTTTTTACTACTGATTATAACCAAATCTTCTTAACATATTCGTATTGCTTCTCCAGTTTTTATTTACTTTCACGACTAGTTCAATATGAATTTGTTTTCCAAAGAATTTCTCTAAATCAACACGGGCATCCATACCAACTTTCTTCAAAGCAGCACCTTTATGACCAATGACGATTCCTTTTTGCGTCTCACGCTCCACCATAATCAAAGAACGGATACGTATGATGTTTTCATCTTCAAAAAATTCTTCGGTTACAATCTCTACAGCATACGGAATCTCTTTGCTGTAATTCAATAATATTTTTTCACGAATCGTTTCATTAACAAAAAAACGTTCAGGTTTGTCTGTCAGTTGATCTTTTGGATAATAGGCTGGAGATTCTGGCAACAACTCAATAATTCTACCAAAAACTTCTGGTACATTAAAGTTTTGCAAGGCTGAGATTGGGAAAATTTCGGCATTAGGCACTTTAGCAGTCCAAAAAGCCACTTGTTCTTCTAGTTGCGCCTGATTCGAATTGTCTATTTTATTCAATAGCAATAAAACAGGAATTTTAGCATGAATAATTTTATTGAAGAACGCTTCGTCTTTCAACTCTTGTTCGCCTATTTCGACCATGTAAATAAGAACATCAGCATCCTCAAAAGCGGACTTCACGAAATTCATCATCGATTCCTGCATTTCGTATGCTGGTTTAATGATTCCTGGCGTATCCGATAAGATCATTTGAAAATCCTCTCCATTTACGATTCCAAGGATTCTATGACGTGTTGTTTGTGCTTTTGAAGTAATAAT
>JAYTBZ010000287.1:0-15617 GCA_043736705.1 Flavobacterium sp.
AGCATGTCCTCATACCACTTTAAATATACTTCTTTTGTAACTTCTTTCATCTGAATTTTTCTTTTGCTAAAGTGTTATTGTATTATCAATTTGTACCTATAACGCAAAATAGTTTCCTCCCACAAGTTTGCGCCCCGAAGCGTCGGGTTGCAAAAATAAGATATTCCAAGTAAGAACTGAAATATAAAAGGTGATTTTTGGACTTTTTACAAGAATTTTTTATCAAACATAAAAGGCAGTAAATTTTTTATGGAATCAGATTTGTAAATAATTCCAATTTCTCCCATAAAATAAATTTCAATAGGCGTTCCCTGCTTGATTTCATATTCTGCTATAGATTGTCTGCAAGACCCACAAGGCGGAATAGGAGTTGTAGTTTGGTTGGTATCCGAAGCAGCAGTGATTGCCATTTTTAAAATTTTTGCTGCCGGATAAATGGCTCCTGCATGAAAAATTGCAACACGTTCCGCGCAAAGTCCTGAGGGATAAGCTGCGTTTTCTTGATTCGAACCCAAAACAATTTTTCCGTTATCTAAAAGGATAGCAACTCCAACTCTAAATTTAGAGTACGGAGCATACGCATTTTTTCTAACTGCAACAGCTTGCGACATTAACTCTTGAATGTCAGTTGGTAAATCCGGTATGGTATCAAATGCTTTGAATTGTGTGGTAATTGATATTTCTTTCATTATTTTTTTTGGAAAAAAAATCCAAATTTCATCTCGAATAATTGAGTTTGAAATTTGGATTGTTATTTGGGATTTATTTTAGTTTAATATTCATCATATTTATCTCCAAAATTGAAGGTAAGTGAAAAACGAAGCGTATTTTCTAATGGGTTTTTTACTTTTGATGCCGAGAATAAATACGAAACGTCTACTTTGACTACATTGTATTTGAAACCCGCTCCAAGGGAGAAAAATTGTCTGGCCCCTTTTAAAGGACTTTCGTGAAAGTATCCTAAGCGCATTGCAAAGGAATCTTGGTATAAATATTCGGCTCCCACAGCATAAGTAACTTCCTTAAGCTCTTCGCTGAATCCATCAGGTGCATCGCCAAAGGATTTAAAAACTCCAGAAGTCCATCCGATAGCGCGGTAATCATTATTTGCTTTAGCCGTTCCGTCATTAGCAGGTTCTCCAGGATCGAGGGTATCTCCATCTCCATTTAAATCGGTCGCTGCTTGAGGGATAGGAATTTGAGGGCTTGGAACTAACAGTTTATTAAATTCAACATTAACGGCAACCTTATTAAAGTCGTCTAAAATAAAATCAAAACCAGTTCCTATTTTTAAATTTGCAGGAATGAAGTTATTGTTGAAATCATCATTGTCGTAACTAATCTTTGGGCCTAAATTCTGAATATTAAATCCGGCTCTCCATCTTCCGTTAAATTCGTTATACGCTATTTCTTCAGATTGGTAAAAACCGGCTACATCAACAGCAAATGTACTGGCAGATGAAGCATCATTATTGTCAGATGCCACTTTTAGATTAGAATTGATGAAACGTCCTGCAATGGCCATAGAGAATTTCTCACTTAATTTCAACGAGTAGGATCCATCAATTGCAAATTCATTAGGAGAGACTATTCTTGCTTCGTCAGTAGCATTTTCGCGTAATTCAATTTCACCTAAACCAAAGTAGCGAAGACTACCGGCAAAGGCACTTCTCTCATTCAATTTTTGGTAGTAGGTTACTTGTCCTAATGATATGTCATTTACCAAGTCTGTTAAGTATGGGGTATAGCTAATAGAAAATCCTTTTGCATCAGTCGCAAAAGCATATTTAGCAGGATTCCATTGTTGTGAAAAAGCGTCGGCTGATGTTGCCACTCCAACGTCGGCCATACCTGCAGCTCTTGCATCAGCGGCAACTAATAAAAAGGGAACCCCAGGATTTATAACTCTATCTTGTGCTTTTGTAATATTAATTACAAATAAAAAGATAAAAAGTAACGTTAATTTTTTCATTATCGGAGGTGATTTTTAGTAAACAAATATAGTATTTTATTAAAGTATTACAAGTTTTTCAAATTTTTCAATTTTCTTGTTCGTCAAACTGGATTTAACGGTGAGTTTGTACACATAAACGCCTTTTCCTATTCTATCTCCAAAATCATCTTTCCCATCCCAAGTTATTTCTTTTGATAAAAAACCTTCTGTTGTAATGATTTGATTTTTAGTCCAAACTACCTTTCCAGTTATTGTCATTACTTGAACTTGAACATCTAAAGGTTCGAAGGGTCTGTTGTGAGTAAACCAAAATTCAGTATAATTTACGAACGGATTTGGATAATTCAATATATGAGTCAATGTTATGGCATCATCGCCGACAACAATAAATTGTATCTCCGCAGTAATTGGATTGTTGTACACGTCCCATGCTTTAAATGTTATTGTATGCAGTCCAGGAGCTAAGTTTCGCAATGGAAATCGAAGGGTTCCGCTTGTAAAGTCGTCTAATTTTGTTTGGTAATAATCATTCAACACAAAGGGATTGCTAACATCTCCATCCAGAATGGCAACAATATCATGACCGATACCGCTTGCTGTATTGATTCCGTTTTCATCTTCAAGTTGTGCAACAAAAAATGGAGATTCATTTGTTATGCCGCCAGAGACAAAAGTTTCATCATTCATGTATAACTTCACTCTTGGATTAATATTGTCTGCTATTGCATTTTCATTGATGCCACCTACTTTTATTGTACTGTCATATCCTGTTTCGTTCTGCAATACCAGATTTTTTTTAGAATAAAAACTGATTCTTCCATTAGCCAACGGAATTCTTATGTCTCTAGGAACTACAAAACTAAATTCAAACTGGCTGTTGGTTACGGATGCGTTACCTCGAAATATTGCTTCTCCTAAAACATTGAAAGTGATGGGCGGACTGTTACCATCGTTATTGTAGGTCGTTCTTGAAACTGTTTTGTCAAATATAGTTACGGCAACTTCTCCGTTGTAATTAGGGAGTAGATTATTGTTCTCGTCTGTTACCTCGCCTGTGAGTTTCATTTTTGCCAATGATTTAAAGTCATCAATAGTTTGGGTAATCGGGACATCATTTACTTTTGTCAATCTGATTTTCGGTTTTGGGATGGCAAGCATCAATGCCGGATCACCTATATAGAAAACAACATTGGTTGCTGAGTTGGGATTGCTGTTTTTAGATATCCTCAAGGCTTCTGCAATAGAAGTGTATTGGTTAGAATTATACGACAGTAGGTTTTTGGTAAAGGTATCATTGAAGTTCTCAGCACTGAATTGTCCAATGGAACGAATAGTTGTTATCATAGCAATTGCTCCGCCTTTTGGGTTCCAGTATGTATATTCTCCGGCGGTTGGTCTTAAGGGATTATCAAAACGCGAAAATTCACAGGTGATGGTAATAAATAAAGGGTATTTATACTGATTGCTCAAATTTTGCCCGTCTGATTTTTCCCAAATTCGCTCGCTCGATAAACCATCCTCGCCACCATGCCCTAAATAATTAAACACCAAAGCTCCTTTTTCAAATGCATTGAAAAAGTCGGTTCGTGCTTTTGGGTATCGTGAACCTCCAGCAGATGCTTCTTGAACATACGAATCTAATAGAATTTTGTTCACATTTAGAAATGGTTTTTGGGTAGCAATGGTATTAGCAAGAGCGTTTTGTCTGTTTTGTAAACTAGCGTCAACACTAATATCGGAATCATCTGAAATTAATGCGAAATTATTTCTCCAGCTTCCGTAGGATTTTAGATCATGATACTCGAGAACTTTATTCACCATTTCTTCTGCCTGTCTAGCATCATTAACTAACATCCTACCAACAGCGATGTCGATTCCTCCAAAAAAGGATACTATGTTTCCCTCGGATGCATCCATTAGCCCAAAAAAATCATCAGATGCAAAAGAAGATTCACCAGATGAGGTGCTGTTCAGGGCATGATAAATAGGCACAATATTAGTGTTTCCTGAAATTCTATTCTTGAAATCAAAGGAAGCATCGCCAAAAAGATTGATGTACTTTACTCTTTTTTCGGGAGCAGAAGCGTTTTCGTAAATGTATTTAATGCAATTTCGAATTGCTGCCACATCTTGTTTTCCTGATGCGAATTCCTGATAGATGAGTTCTAACGGAATAACTTTTACATTTAAATTAGATTTCGTTCGATGAAAAGCGGCTAATTTTTCGGCTTGATTGACTAAAATAGTAGGTGCAATGATCGCGTAATCGATATCTTGAAATTGGCCTTGTCTATTTTTAAATAAGGTTCCTTTTAAGTTTTGATTTGAAATTTTTGGTTTAGAAACCTGAAGTGGGATGTAATAATCTGTAGGATCTATTGCAATATATTTCCTGAGTTCTCCCAAATTGGCTTTGAAATTTAAGGTGTTTTGATTGGAATTTTCAACTTTGGTTGCATTATAAATGTCAGTTACATCCCAAACTTGTGTAATACTAATAGCGTTAGAAATACTATACGTTGCAGTGCCAATACTAGATGACGATTGATCATACTGAAAATGAAATTGTTTGCCATAGCCTTGCAATTTACGCTTGGCAATTAGCTGAATGTTGTCAAGGTATCCTTTCGAGCCAGGAACACCGTTGTTGTTGTATTTCAGTTTTATTTTTATATTTTCGGCACCGTTAAAACTTGTGTTGTTTGGAAGAGACCTTACATAAAATAGTGTTTCTGAATTAGGATTCAAAGAAGGAAATGAAATTGTACCTACTGCATTTCCATTTGCAGCCACATTCATACTTGTGGGAGTAAATGCTGCCGAAGCGGCACTCAACATTAGTTTTACAGGTGAAGATGTGTCGATATTTGGGAAATTAAAATCAAATTCTTGTTCCTCTTTAACTTCGAATGATTCGCCAAACCACTGACGACCCAATCGTGCGATGTTAGTAAGGTCGACTTCGTGAAATTGATGGTCGTCAAAAGCGGTCACATTCAAAGTACTTCCTGCCGAAGGTTGAGTCATTGGAGCAATTCTTTTTCCTTCATTACCCTGAACTGTGATATAATAATAGGATTTAGTGTCGTATAAATTAATATTTGTCAAACTTTCCGGATTCCATATATCAACACCTTCTGCGTAAAAAAGAATAAAATCCTCATTATTAAAAACCCCATCAGCTTCGCCACTGATTTGAATTGCGTTCTCAGTCAGGTCATTTGGATAAAAAATCGCATTAGATAACGGCAGCATTCGCCCCCCATTTCCGTATATTTTTATCTTCCGGGGATCCAATGTATTGAGATCAATTCCTGCTTGTTGTAAGAAACCTTTAGTGATTTTATACACACCTGATTTTTCGACAAAAAATTGAAACCAGTTGCCGTTTGATAGAACAGAGTTTATAATGCTATTGGTACTAGTGTTTTTGTTTAATTTTAAGGTTTTAGAATTATTATTCTCAATTTCATAGGAAAAAGATTTTATTCGTTTGAATCCAAATTCGTCTTTAATTATTGGGGATAAGTAAACAAAAGCTTCATTGTTGTCTCTTGAAACATTAATTTTAAAAATTGCATTTAATGTTTTAGGAATATTTTCAGGGTCTAAGTCGCCCAATTGCGAGGATGAAATAGTCTCGTATGTTGAATTTGTGATTGTAACAGAGCCCTCAGTAAAATTGACTGTTTCGTTTATTTTAAAGGTATAAAGCAATGCTTTCTGACTGGTGTCATAGTGGAAATTGTTTCCGGAGAAATACGGAATAACTACTTTTGAGTCTCCAAAAGACATTTCTTTTTTATCCGTCCATTCAATGACAGCATCTCCTTTAATTTGAGCGAAAGAAGCAAAAGGAATCAGGCTTAAATACGCCAAAAGTATTTTTCTCATCGTTTTTTTAACGTGATTAATAGTCTGTTATTATTAATCAGTAAAAATAAATCATTTGATGGGATTTAAATAATAAATATTATAAATTTGCGTTCTGATATATAATTTATTGTTAAAGTTAAATCGACGAAAGTTTTCTAAAAGTATTGCGTTGATTAATGGTTAATTATTATATTGCATCACTTAAATTATTACCTACTAAAAGAGTATGAAAGCAAACAAAATTATGGGACTACGATTGATGGTATCGATCCTATTAGTAATTGGTTTTTCCAGTTGTAGTAAAAAGTCCAGCTCTAAAAATACCTCACGAGCAACCGGATGGAATATGGACAGCAAAAAAGCTGGTGCAAACAAAAAGCAACAAGCAGGGCCAGGTTTGGTTTTTGTTGAAGGGGGTACATTTACTATGGGTAAAGTAGAAGATGATGTAATGCACGATTGGAATAATTCTCCAACACAGCAACACATACAGTCTTTTTACATGGATGAAACAGAAGTTACAAACTCTATGTATTTAGATTATCTCGATTGGTTGAAAAGTGTATATCCACCTACTGAAGAAAATTACAAAAACATATATGAAGGCGCCTCACCAGATACATTAGTTTGGAGAAATAGATTGGGTTACAATGAAACAATGACAAACAATTACTTAAGACATCCTTCTTATGCTGAGTATCCCGTTGTTGGAGTAAATTGGATTCAAGCAGTCGAATTCAGTAATTGGAGAACGCAACGTGTAAACGAAGCGCTTTTAGAAAAAAATGGATATTTAAAAAAGAACGCAAAGACCTTAGATGTAACAGCTGATGCAAACTTTGATACCGAAACTTATTTAAGTTCTCCTACTTCTACTTACGGAGGAAATGAAGAGATCGTACTTAAAGGGAAAAAAGGAGGAAAGAAAGCGCCTAAGCCAGGTAAAGATGGTAAAGTTGTTGAAGCTAAAAATGTTTATGCACAACGTTCTTCTGGAGTTTTACTCCCAGAATATAGATTACCAACAGAGGCAGAATGGGAATATGCTGCTGCAGCAGATGTAGGACAAAGAGAGTATAATACGTATAAAGGACAAAAAAAATATCCTTGGTCTGGTGGGTACACACGTTCAGGTAAAAGACAAACTAAAGGAGATCAGTTAGCGAATTTTAAACAAGGTAATGGAGATTATGGTGGAATTGCCGGTTGGTCAGATGATGGTGCAGATATTACAAATGAAGTAAAAAAATATCCTGCTAATGATTTTGGATTGTATGACATGGCAGGTAACGTAGCTGAATGGGTTCAAGATGTTTACAGACCAATAATCGACAACGAAGCAAACGATTTTAATTATTTTAGAGGAAATCAGTATACTAAAAATAAAATTGGTGCCGATGGTAAAATTGAAATTGTTACTGCAGCAAATATGGAATTCGATACATTGAGTAATGGTAGAGTTGTAGCGAGAAGATTCCCAGGTCAAATTGCGCAAGTTCCTGTTGATGAAAGAGAAACATATTTAAGACAGAATTTTGATAAAAGTAATAATGTGAATTATAGAGATGGTGATAAGCAATCTACCAGATATTATAATTTTGGTTCTTCAGAAGATGATACTGAAAAACAAAAAGACGAAAAAACCATGTACAATTCTCCTAAACATAATGTAACAACAGATAGTTTAGGCAAAATGGTAAGAAAATACGATAAATCAAGCAAAAGAACAACTTTAATCAATGATGAGGTTAGAGTCTACAAAGGAGGTTCTTGGAGAGATAGAGCGTATTGGTTAGATCCTGCACAAAGAAGGTATTTTCCTCAAGATATGGCAACTGATTATATTGGTTTCAGATGCGCAATGTCTAGAGTAGGGCCTAAAGCAGACAGAAAAAAATCGCCTCGAAATTAATTTTTTTATATCATTTAAATAAAAGCCCTTTGATTAGGGCTTTTATTTTTTCAAATCGTTTCAAATGGATATTAGTTACATTCATAGTTTATTTTTAAAATGTAAATCGGTTGCTATAGACACCCGAAAGATTGAATTAAACTCGCTATTTATTGCCCTAAAGGGAGAACGTTTTGATGCCAATACATTTGTGCAAGAAGCATTAGATAAAGGAGCTTCTTACGTGATAATTGACAACGAATCCTATTATATTGATAAAAGAACAATATTAGTTGATGACGGTTTAATTGCATTGCAAAATTTGGCAAAATTCCATCGCGAATATTTAAATTTACCAATAATCGCACTCACAGGAAGTAATGGAAAAACAACAACCAAAGAACTTATTCAAGTTGTTCTTTCTAAAAAGTTCAATACAAAAGCAACAGTTGGTAATTTAAACAATCATATTGGCGTTCCATTGACATTGCTTTCATTTGATTCCGATACAGAAATAGGGATTGTTGAAATGGGTGCAAATCACCAAAAAGAAATTGAGTTTTTATGTGAATTAGCAAAGCCCGATTATGGTTATATAACTAATTTTGGAAAAGCGCATTTAGAGGGTTTCGGCGGAGTTGAAGGTGTAATTGCTGGTAAAAGTGAAATGTATAAATATCTTTTTTCCAACAAGAAATTTACTTTCATAAATTTAGAAGATCCTATTCAGGTTGAAAAATCAGGATCATTAAAAACATATACTTTTGGTGTTAATAAAATAGATGCCAATGTGAATATTACAGCAATTCAAGCGAGCCCTTTCGTTGCTGTAACATATTCTGGAATTACTATTCAATCTCAATTAATTGGTTTGTATAACGCCAATAATATTAGTGCCGCGCTTGCCATAGGGAAGTATTTTGAGGTTGAAAACACTGCTATTAAAGAGGCTTTAGAGAGTTTTATGCCAGAAAATAATAGGTCGCAAATATTAAAAAAAGGATCCAATCACATTATACTTGACGCTTACAATGCCAATCCTAGTAGTATGACTGTAGCTATTGAGAATTTTTTACAACTAGATAGCGGAGACAAAATACTAGTTTTAGGTGATATGTTTGAGTTGGGAGAAGAAAGTAATCAAGAACATAAAGCAATAGTGCACATGCTTTTGAATGAAAACGAAGTCAAATGTTATTTTATTGGAACAGCTTTCTATGGTATTAAACTTAAAAAAAATAATTTTAATTTTTACAAAACATTCGAAGAGTTCTCAATTGATTTGGCTACTACAGCTCTTAAAAACAATACTATTCTTATTAAAGGATCGAGAGGAATGGCGCTTGAGCGAACTCTAAATTTCATACCGGTATAAATTATTTTTTGTTTTTCACAATACTTTAGTGTAGTAATATTTGTAGTGAAAACCGATTAATTATTTTACGATAAAAAAAGTATTATACAAAAAAAAAAAGGATACTTGAAAAAGTATCCTTTTGTGGGCGATGAGGGGTTCGGACTTAATCTCTAATGCGATAAATCATTTTAAAATGTATTAATCTAAAACTTAAGAGTGTCGATTCTCCTTCTTTAAATCAGATTAATTTATTACTAGATCCTATGAGGTAAATTTGCTAAATAATAGGATATTAATTAAATCTGTTGAAAGTAGTGATACTAAATAATTATTGCTTAAAAAGCATTATATTAAATTTTTACAAAAAAAACATTTTTTGTTTAGCAAATTTTTGTATTAAATTATTCTAAAATAATCTGCTTTTTGATTTAATTAAAAAGGAGTTTTAAGTCGTAGCCTATACCCGATAAGAATGCTTTATAGATATCTCCGGTCAGGCCTTTAAGTATATTTAGTATTAAATCGCGGTTTCTTTTTAAATGGGATATTATAAGTTGTAAAAGCAATTATGCAAAATGAAAATGCTTTGGAAATATACATACTAATTTACTGCCAAGTTCTTCAGATTCGTCCATAAGAAAGATAAAGAAATTGGAAAAAAGTAAATGTTACAATGTGTTTCTAAATACTCTGTCGAATATTTAAAGTATTATCAGAAAGAAGCGAAGAACTTCTTTGTAGCAAGATTAATTATGTTAAAAGATGTCACGGTTGAAAGGCTTATTTAGAAGAATTGCTAGAAACTAGTGAATAGAATCAAAAAGAGACTACCTTTTGAAGATAGTCTCTTTTTTAATAAATCCGTTGTAATTTAATTAGTCCTTGTCATCCAAGTCTGTTTCATTTTCAAGTAAGTTTTTTATTTGCTCACCAATATTCTGATTACCATCGTCGTTATCGGTACTAATTTCGATAACTCCATCCCCATCGGTGTCCATCAATAAATTTTGATTAGCTAAAGTAACAAGTCTTGCCATTATGGCATCAAGATGTATTTTTATGTTAAGTGACATATCGTTACCATTAACTATAAAATCTTTAGTTGGATCTGCAAAATCCATTTCAAGTTCAGCATCTTTCCCACTCCAGATAATAAAGTTTTTACCGTTTATTGTACCTTTAATTAAAAAAGTTTTACCTAACATTTCGCCTGGTACAATACTTTTTTCAAATTTAAATTCAATTTCCTCATACTTGGCATTTGGAATATTAACTGAAGTTATAAACTGAGTCAAAGTTAGGTTAGGATCTAAAATATCTACTAAAAAAGGACCTACCAGTTTTACATCATCATCATAAAAAGGATCTGAAAGATTATATTGATCATCTTGTTCATCTATTTCAAATTTTATCTTTCCAATGTTTATTTTAAACTCGTTGAACACAACTGTTGATGCTGCAGTACGAGCAGTTGTAGACGTTTTTCCTGTTGTAGAAAAGGATGAAGCTTTTAATGTAACGTTACCGCTTGTAGACGGATCATTTGTGCAAGAACTCATCACAATGACAAGTAATGCTAAAATCGATGTTTTTTTCATTTTTTTTTTTAAGATTAAATAATATGTAATTAGGGATTAATAATTAGTGGTTGTGACAAATAATTTTAATAATTGTATGAATAAAAAAAGTTTCTTTAAAATTTGCAATAATTAGGTTTTTATTAATTCTTTGTGAAATACAGATAATCAGTTGTTCCATCGCTGCTACTTTTATTTTTCAGTCTAACGTTTGTAGTTGTAAATTCTGAAATTTTCCAATCGTCCTCTAAGTCATCTAATTTACTATCTTCAAATTTTAACAGAAATATATCTTGACTATTATTTACAAAAGTGGACCAATTTCCGGCGATAGTATTTTTTTCTTTTACAACCGTAACAGTTTCGTTAGAATTGAAAGTAAAATTATATCCCTTATAATTTAAAGTTTCATCATTATCATCAAAATAATAAGATACGTGCCAGGTTCCATTTGTCAAAATCGAAACAAAATTCTGATTCCCTCCAGAGCCTGAATTAGTATTACAATCTTTAATTCCCTCTTCAATACTATTTTCAAAATTAGAGTTATTTGTAATTACAACATTTTGACCCTTAGAATTTATAATCGAAATTGGATAATTAATGGATATAAACACATTACTTACTAAATCTTTTAAAAAGTTATATAAATCCTTATCGTTTTGAATAGTAATAGTGTTTGCAATTTGATTATTAGAATTATAAATACTAATCTTTATTGGATAATTTATACTGATGCACTCAATTTCATCAAACCCGTCATCATCATCACAATTATCAATAACATTCTCTAATTGATCCGAATTTCTAATTAGTTCTGTCTTGAAATTTTGATATTGGATTGTAATTGGATATACAAAGTTTACTATATCATCATCATTTGAAAAAGCATCTATTGCGTTTTGAACTACTAGATAATCATTTTGGCTAGACACTGTAATATTCTTTCCATTTACAATAACACTAACTGGCAACAGAACATTAAAACAACTTGATTTATCCAATATATTATCCTTAGCAGTAGGGTTTTGTGATAACCTGGAAATCAGACTCGCTAGAGGAGATTTGGCTGTTAAATTTTGTGTAATGTCTTGGATAACCAAAGTTTCCTCATCTTGACACGAAATAAATAGCACTGCCGCAACGCACATTAATAGATATTTAATTGTTTTCATATGTAGTACTAATTATTCTGTAAAATAACGAACTGATATTTTTATATTGTTTATTGTGGCATAGAATTCTGTTTTGCGTATTTGCTTCGATGTTTATAGACCGTTTTCATTTCGCGTATTTCATATTAAAAAAGTAACGGTTTAATACTAAAACAGTTTAGATCTATATTACCCTACCAAAATTTAAAAATAAATATATCTTTGTAGAGCAAAAAATTACGAAACAAATGACAATGTATTCATTATCAAATACTTGCGATAAAATTATTTTTTCAATATTTTTTAAAAGTCATGCGAAAGCGCTTCGCAATTTTCTTTTTTATAAATATGGGAATAAAGAACAAGCCGACGATATAACTCAAGAAGCTTTTATTAAACTCTGGCAAAACTGTGCTACAGTACCCATTGATAAAGCGAAATCTTATATCTACACCATCGCAAATAATAGCTCTCTTAACGAAATTGCACATCAAAAAGTAGTTTTGCAATATGAAAAAAATTTTGTCGGTCATAATAACACAAATGAAACTCCAGAATTTATACTCGAAGAAAAACAATTTAAAATTAAGCTCTTAAAATCAATCGAGAATTTAAAAGAAACACAGCGAGTTGCTTTTTTGATGCATCGTATAGACGGTAAGAAATATAGCGAAATAGCAACGGAATTAAATATCAGTGTAAAAGCAGTTGAAAAGCGGATACACTTGGCTTTAATTGAACTACGAAAAGAAATTGATACAATAAAGTAGGGTAAATTTGTTTTTACTTGTTTTAAATATAATACGATCAGTGCAATGGAAAAAAAATACATTTTAGCACAATGGCTAAACAACGAATTAACAGAAGATCAATTAGCTGAATTCAAAGCTAATCCTGATAATGAAAAATACGAACAAATTAAAAATTATACTGCACATTTAGAGGTACCTTCTTTCAATGAAGAGAAAGTTTTAGAGCATGTTATTAATCATAAAAAAACAACACCTAACGTCATATCTTCATACAAAAAATGGTTATTCAAAGTGGCTGCCGTTTTCGTTATTGGATTAGGAATTGTATTTGTGATGCAAAATTTTGCGTTACAAACACATTATGCTCTTATTGGTAAAAAAGCCACTTTCTTATTACCGGATAATTCTAAAGTAGTTCTAAATGCCGGCTCTGAAATTAAATATAAAAAATGGAATTGGGAAAATAATAGAAAACTTGAGTTGGATGGCGAAGCCTATTTTAAAGTAGCAAAAGGTAAAAAATTTGAGGTTACAACTGTCCTTGGAAAAGTGGTTGTTCTTGGAACTCAATTTAATGTAAAAGTACGGAAAGATCGTTTTGACGTAACATGTTTTGAAGGAAGGGTACTCGTAAAGTACCAAGAAAAAGAATTGATTTTATCACCTGGACAAGTTGTTTATTTTGAAGATGGAAAACAAATAAACTCAACAATTGCTACCGCTAAACCAGAATGGATGGAAAACACAATTGCTTTCAGTAAAGAAAATTTACGCAACATTTTAGATGAAATTCAAAGACAATACAATGTTTCTATTGAAGTGAAAGCAAAATATTCGAGTGAGTTATTTACTGGAAAAATCCCAAGTAACAATCTTGATGTTGCTCTTCAAATTATTGCCACAACCTATCATTTAGAATCCAAAAAAATTACTGCAAACAAAATAATTTTTGAAGGAAAATAAATTTTTTAAATGAAATACAATTCTGTTTTATTTTTTTGCCTTTTTTTTGTCTTGAGTATGACTGCTCAAAACAGAAGTGAAGCAATTGCATTAAAAGATATCCTGGAAACTATTGAAAAACAACATCTTATTTATTTTAATTATATTGACAATGAGATAGTTGAACTTAAAATTATACCTCCAAAAAAATCGTTGTCTTTGAATAAGAAGATCAGTTATCTTGAAAAAAAAACGAATTTGTTCTTTGAAAATATCGATAATAAATTCATCACCATTTACAGCAATAATAGCATAGAAAAAAAGAATATTTGTGGATATGTATATTCTAAAGAAGATAATTCCCCACTGGAAAATGTGAATATTAAGTTTGAAGATGCACTTAGTACTTCAACCAATATAAAAGGATATTTTGAACTAAAAAAAGAAAAGTCCACTTATTTATTAATTAGTAACATTGGGTACACGACTGAAAAAATTTCTGTTTCTGATTTACAAAATATAAATTGTTCAAAAATTTACCTAGAAGTGGAAGTTTCTGAATTAAATAATATAATTGCGAATAATCTTTTAACATCTGGAATCTCAAAAAAAATTAATGGAACTTTTGAAATTAAACCCAAAAAACTTGGAATATTACCTGGCTTAATTGAACCGGATGTTTTACTAACTTTGTTGCAAATTCCGGGTATTTATAGTGCTGACGAAAGCATCTCAAGTATTAATGTAAGAGGAGGTACGCATGATCAAAATTTGTTTTTGTGGAATGGAATCAAAATGTATCAAACGGGACATTTTTTTGGATTAATCTCGGCGTTCAATCCTAATTTAGCCCATACCGTTTCTATTACTAAAAATGGGACTTCTGCTTTTTATGGAGAAGGTGTCTCAAGCGTTGTGGATATTTCCTCAAACACCAATAATTTAAAAAAAAACAGTATTAGTGCAGGAATAAACATGATAAATGCCGATGTATATTCAAAGTTCAAAATCTCCAAAAAAAGTTTTGTAGAAATTGCAGGAAGAAAATCCATAACCGATTTAGTAAAAACACCTACTTACAAAGAGTATTATAATAAAGCCTTCCAAAATACAAGTATTACAAATTTTTATAATAATCAAAATATAGATTATTTAGGTGATGAAGAATTTAATTTTTACGATATTACAGCTAAATATTCTCAACAAATAGGACAAAAAAATCATTTTATTTTAGATTTTATTACAATTAACGATCAGCTTAAAATTTTTCAAGCAACAAAAATCAGTTATCAAATCCAGTCTGAAAATAATATTTTAAATCAAAAAAATTACGGAAGTAATCTTTCATGGATGCGACACTGGAATACTAAAAACAGCTCTCATTTGAATGTTTATACTTCGTCATACGTGCTAAATGCCGAAAAAAACCAAATACAAGATAATCAAATTGTAAAACAAAAAAATGAAGTGTTAGACAACGGCTTGAAGCTTGAAAATACTAATGCAATCAATTCGAAACTTACCCTTAAAAATGGATATCAATTCAACGAAATTGCTACTATAAATTCAGACGAAGTAAACAGTCCTATATTTTACAGAAGAATTAAAGAAGTTTTAAGAATTCACGCACTTATAGTTGAAGCAAAATATAATGATACAATATCTAAAATATATTTTAATGCTGGATTGCGATTAAACTATATCGAACAATTTAAAAAAAAGCTTTTAGAGCCAAGATTACAGTTTAATTATACAATTACAAAATATTTTAATTTAGAAGTATTAGGAGAATTTAAAAGTCAAAATTCTTATCAGGTTATTGATCTGCAAAATGATTATTTTGGTATTGAAAAAAGAAGGTGGATATTAGCAAACAACACAACAATACCCATTCAAAGAAGTAAACAAGCATCAATTAGTTTATTTTACAACAAAAATAATTGGTTATTTACTATAGAGAATTTTTATAAAAAAGTAACTGGAATAAATAGCTCGAGTCAAGAATTTCAAAACCAGCTAGAATTTGTTAAAACTAATGGCGATTATAAAGTTTTAGGAATTGAAATGCTGGTTCAAAAAAAGATAAACCATTTTATTACTTGGTTTAGTTATAC
>JAYTBZ010000288.1:0-3118 GCA_043736705.1 Flavobacterium sp.
GTAATACCTCTTTCACGCTCTAAGTCGTTGTTATCAAGGATTAAGTCACCTGTATTTTCGTTATCACGAAATAACTGACAGTGATACATAATTTTATCAACCAAAGTTGTTTTACCGTGATCGACGTGGGCAATAATTGCAATGTTTCTAATAGATTCCATCTGTGATTTTTAATGGGTGCAAAGGTACACTTTATTTTGATATAAAAAATATTTAAACAATTGTTTACATATTCTTAACCCATTAGCCACAAAAATAGACCTTTAGGAAAAACTGAAAAATAAGTCATAACCGTTTCTTAAAAATTAAGTAATTATTAATTATATTTGAGTAATGAAAAGCAAAACCAATCAAGTAATCAGCATTTACATACTAATTGCAGTGTTTTTAGCCATTGTTAGTTACAAATTTTTATACGATAATAACATCGATCCAAATTATCAATTCTACACTTTTACAAAGGATATTTTGTTCATTATATTAACTGGAATAATGTTCAAAACTATTTTATCCAAAAACGATTCTAGAAACATTTCTATTGTCAGAAAGCTAAAAAAAACGAATGATGAAATCAAGGAGTCAAATGAAAAATACGATATTGTTGCTAAAGCAACAAGCGATACAATTTGGGATTGGAAGATGCAAGAAGATAGCTTTTCTTGGAACAGAGGAATAGAAAATGTTTTTGGCTATTCAAGCGAAGAGGTAGGGAAAAGTTCAAAATGGTGGTTTGACAAAATTCACCCTGAGGACAGCATTAAAATGTCCATTAGACTCTATTCATTTATTGAACAAAAAACAGAAAACTGGCAAGATCAATACCGTTTCAAATGCGCAAATGATTCTTACAAATATGTTTTAGACCGAGGCTTTTTGTTAAAAGATGAAAACGGTAAAGCCATCAGGATGATTGGAGCAATACAAGACATTACCAAACAAAAAGAAGAAGAACAAAGGCTTAAATTATTAGAAACGGTTTTTACGCAATCCAAAGATTCCATAATTATTACCGAAGCCAATGCAATAGTAGGTACAATTCCAAACATTCTATATGTAAATCCTGCTTTTTCAATAATGTCAGGGTTTAGTTTTGATGAAATCAAAGGAAAACCAGCAAATCCATTTAACAGTCCTAATTCTGATACGAGCGAACTTGACAAGCTTTTAATTTTTATACACAATAAAAAAGAATGTTTAATAGAAACGGTAAGCCTAACCAAAAATAAAGAAGAATATTGGGTACGTTTTTCTATGATACCCATTTACAATTCTGAAAACGAACTTTCGCATTGGATTTCAATTCAAAGAGATATAACTGAAGAAAAAAGGCAAGAAAAAGAAAAAGAGCAACTCATTAGAGAATTGACTCAAAACAATAAAGACTTGAAGCAATTTTCTTATATTACTTCTCACAACCTCAGAGCACCATTATCAAATCTTACTGGACTTTTAAACCTTCTTGAAGATATCCCAATTGAGAATCCAGAATTGAAAGAAATATTAGATGGCTTTACTAAATCTACGCATTTATTAAATGATACTATCAATGACCTGGTGAAAGTTATTATTATTAAAGATAATCCATCAATTAAGAGAGAACCGGTTTTCATAAACGAAATTTTTGAAAATGTTTTCAGCCAACTTTCTTCTCAAATCGAATTACACAAACCAATAATTAATCTCAATTTTGAAAAGGTTTCTGTTCTAAATACCAACAAAGCTTACATAGAAAGTATTTTACTCAACCTTTTATCCAATTCAATAAAATATAAATCCGAAAACAGAAAGCTTAAAATAACAATTACAACCGAAAAAACAGAAGACGCTGTTAAGATGATTTTTAAAGATAACGGGATCGGTATTGACTTAGAAAGAAACAGAACTAAAGTTTTTGGACTTTATCAGCGTTTCCATAATTATCCCAACAGCAAAGGACTCGGTCTTTATTTGGTAAAATCACAAGTGGAAACTATGGGTGGTACAATTGAAATCGATAGCGAAGTGAACATAGGAACAACCTTTACATTAACATTTAAAAACAAACGCTAATGCTAGATACAATTTTATGCATCGATGATGACGCGATAACACTGATGTTATGTAAAAAAGTAATAATCAAATCATCATTTTCTAATGAAATAATAACTGCACAAAATGGTGAAGAAGCATTACAATACTTCCAGAGTATAAAAGAAGTAGAAAATCAATCTAACATACTGCCTCAATTAATTTTTTTAGATTTAAATATGCCTATTATGGGCGGATGGGAATTTTTAGATTATTTCAACAAACCAGAATTTGCAGAATTCAAAACTATAAAAGTTGTAGTACTATCTTCTACAATAGACCCTGAAGATTTAGAAAAATCAAAACAATACCCAATGGTGATTGATTTTTTATCCAAACCGATAACCCAAGCTATGCTTGAATATTTAAAAGACAAAATAAATTAAAATATAAACCAAAAAAAAGCTCCCAAAAATTGAGAGCTTTTTAAATATCTTATAATTGTATTAATTACAATTTAGCAACGTGCTTCGTTAATTTAGACTTTAAATTAGAAGCTTTATTATCGTGAATAATATTCTTTTTTGCTAATTTATCAATCATCGAAATTACGCTTGATAATTTAGAAGTAGCATCTGTTTTGTCAGTAGCTATTCTCAAGGCTTTTATAGCGTTACGAGTAGTTTTATGTTGGTATCTGTTTAATACTCTTCTCTTTTCGTTGCTTCTAATTCTTTTTAAAGCTGATTTATGATTTGCCATTTTATTATTTTTTATCTTTTACTAATTATTGTAGTCCGTAAGGGAATCGAACCCCTGTTACCAAGACGAAATCTTGGCGTCCTAACCCCTAGACGAACGGACCATTATCCCCTAAGTTTTTGTCAATATGTTATATTGAAATTTGTAGCCCGTAGCGGAATCGAACCGCTCTTACATGGATGAAAACCATGCGTCCTAACCGATAGACGAACGGGCCATATTTCCTTCTAAGTTCAGGAAAACTGTAAACTGCAATAAAAATAGTAGCCCGTAGCGGAATCGAACCGCTCTTACATGGATGAAAACCATGCGTCCTAACCGATAGACGAACGGGCCCTGCTTCTCTAAT
>JAYTBZ010000289.1:0-3117 GCA_043736705.1 Flavobacterium sp.
GGAAAAGAGTTTGATACCGTAAATAGAATTTCAGCAGAGCAATTTGCAACAGATGTAAAAATTGGCGAAAGCAAAATAATCGATATTCGCAAAGAAACAGAGTATAGCGCAGAACACATTGAGGATTCCTACAGTAAACCACTCGCCGCAATCAACAACTGGGTGAAAGACATCAATCCTAAAGAACATTTTTATTTACACTGCGCTGGAGGATATCGCAGCATGATTGCCGCTTCCATTCTAGAGGCACGAGGTTTTAGAAACTTTACGGAAATTGAAGGTGGTTTCAATGCTATTGCAAAAACAAATGTTCCAAAAACAGATTTTGTTTGCCAAAGTAAAGTTTTGAAATAATAGCAATTTCAATGATAGTTTCAAAAAAATCAAATTATGGAAGTTAAAAAATGTAATGTAGTTTCCAGCGATATACCACTTGACGCATCGTATTGGGAATCGCAATACGAAGCCAAAAAAACCGGATGGGATTTAGGCACGGTATCGCCGCCTATAAAAGCTTACATAGATACTCTTGCAAATAAAAATTTGCGCATTTTAATTCCGGGTAGTGGTAACAGTTATGAAGCTGAATATCTTGTAAAAAAAGGATTTATCAATATTACGGTAATTGACATCGCACCTACACTAGTTGCTGTTTTACAAGAAAAATTCAAAAATAAACCTGAAATTCAAGTGATTCTTGGTGACTTTTTTGAACATCAAGGCGAATATGATTTAATTCTAGAGCAAACTTTTTTCTGTGCTTTGCCTCCATCAATGCGACAAAAATACATCTTTAAAATGCATCAACTTTTGGCAAAAGACGGAATTCTTGCAGGATTATTGTTTGATCGTTATTTTGAATCTGGACCGCCTTTTGGCGGAAGCCAAACCGAATACAAACTACTTTTTAAAGACGCATTTGAAAGCCTCAAAATGGAAACAGCACACAATTCAATTGCACCAAGAGCTAACTCTGAATTGTTTTTCGAGCTAAAGAAAAAGTGAGATTGTTGTTCAACTATTTACAAGCAGTGAGTTTTATACTTTTCAATAAATAGTATTACTTTTTTTGCAACCATTTATAGAGTACTTTTTCTAGATCGGATTGAATTATCGGTTTTGGCAAATAATCATCCATACCTGCTTGAAAACACTTTTCTTTATCTCCAACCATAATTCCTGCAGTTATGGCAATTATAGGAATATTCTCTGCATCTTGAAACTGTCTAATTTCATCGGTAGCTTCATATCCATTTTTATTAGGCATCTGAATGTCCATCAAAATCACATCTGGCTTTTCTTTGCTATAAACCTCAACTGCTTCATTACCGTCCTTAGCTTCATAAATGGTGCAATTAGTAATAATTCTTTTTATAAGAGTTTTAGCTAAAAGCATATTAATTTTATTGTCTTCAACTAATAATACTTTGATATCACTCAAAATATTCTCAGTATCCGTTGCGTTAACTTGAGGTGTTTTTGTTGATGGAATGATTATCTTTTTTTTAGGATTCGATTTTTTGACTTTTATAATAAAGTAAAAATCACTTCCGTCACCATATTTACTAATGAGCTGTAATTTACTATCCATTAATGCCAACAACTGATTTGAAATGGATAGTCCCAATCCTGTTCCACCAAATTTTCTATTCGTAGAATTGTCCTCTTGAACAAAAGAATTGAATATTTTTTCGTTATTGTCTACTTTTATTCCAATTCCAGTATCTTTTACAGAAAATTTTATGGTTGCCTCATTTTTATCTAAAGGACCAACGGCATTGATATCCAAACGTATTTCTCCGAAATGGGTGAATTTTATTGCATTACTCAATAGATTCATTAATATTTGTTTCAATCGTACAGAGTCGGCTTGAATATATTGCGGAACAGTGCTATCAATGTGTAGAATTAATGTTATGTTTTTTCTGATTGCCTGAAATTTAAACAGATTTATAACCTGATTGGTTAATTTGTAAAGGTTTACTTTTTCAATATCCAATTCTAATTTACCCGATTCAATTTTGGAGAAATCTAAAACATCGTTTACAATTTCCATTAATGAAGTCGCTGATTCATTAATGGTAGTCATGTATTCTGCTTGATCTTTTTTAAGGTTAGATTTCATTAACAAATGGGTAAATCCAATAATCCCGTTTAATGGAGTACGTATTTCATGACTCATATTAGCTAGAAAATCTGTCTTCGCTTTATTAGCACTCTCAGCTTGCTGTTTTGCATTAATAAGTTCCATTTCCATTACTTTTTGTTCAGTAATATCCATAAAACTAATTACAATTTCAGTAATGTTACCGTCTTGGTTTAATTCAGGATAACCATTTACCAGCAACCAAACAGTGTCTTCAAGAGTGGAACGTTGGACTCCTGCAATGTAATTTTTAATCGCTTGTTTTGTAGATACAATTTGGTTAACTGGATAATTTTCGACAGCCATAATGGAACTATCATCATTCAAAAAATGCCATTTTGGATCAATGACTGTTGTGCCTCTCATTTGATCATCAGTCAATCCTAATAATTCTGATGCTTTTTTATTATTGACAATTATTCCTGTATCTGCCGCATGAACTACAATACCTGCATCTAAGTTATTCAATAGCCCGCGGTATCGTTCTTCACTTTTAAATAATGCAAAATCCGCATTTTTAGCTTTCGTGATTTCTCTACAAAGGCATATAAAGTGCATAATATCATCTTGGCTATCCGCCATTGGAGCTATAGAAAGTTCAAACCAATGTATTCCGGTTGCTAGTTGCAAAGCATACTGTCGACCTCCAGAAAATCCCTTAAGAGCAGCCTCCTCTATTGCTGCCAAAATAATGCTTGAAACTTCTTCTGGCAAAACATCCGAAAATCTTTTTCCTATAAAAAATTCTGGTGGCATTGCTAAAAGATCAGTACTTCGAGAATGATAATTATAAATTTTACCCGCTAAATCTAACTCGAACAATAAATCAGGCATGGCGCCAAGTATAGCCTCCATCTTTTTATGCATTTTTATAAACTCATCGTTTATTTTTTTCCGCTCCGTTATATCTCTTACGATAGCTACAATTCGCCCATCAGCAATCATTTTTGCTGTTATTTCGGTGGTAATAA
>JAYTBZ010000290.1:0-3081 GCA_043736705.1 Flavobacterium sp.
TAGGGAACCAATCACCAAATCATCAATTTCTTTAAAAATTAGATTTCTCATAACGGACCATTTGGTCTGTTTGTTGAAAATTTCTTTTAGCATGAGGAAATATCTTCCTATTTGCGTAATATATCGAATGAGCATCATAGTATTGTGATTATGGGCTAATTTACAAAAATAGTTAGGAGTTAGGCTTTTTGAGTCCTTAGTTTAGTTAGAAAATTTTTTCTTTCATTTTCTTCAGACGGTAATTTCGAATGAATTTAGCTTGTTCTTTAGTTACTAACAAAGGAGTTCTGGAAGCTTTCGCTTTCCAAAAACCAGTAATGTAGTCTAAAAAGAGTAATGGTTGTTTTTTCATTAGGGCTAATTTTGCCGAAGCAATAGCTGTGATTACAAATCCATATCCCAAAGTATAAAACGCTTCACCTTGCTTGTAACGCGCTATTTTGTTATAATTAGCTCCAGTAGGTTTCAAGTGTTTTACATGTAAAGTAGCATCAGTTACCACTTTCCAATTATAGAATTTACATAGTAATTCGTCAACGGTATCCCAGCCCATTTGTGCTTTTAATCCACCTATTTGTTGGAATGTTTCTTTTCGGTATGCTTTTAAGGCGCCTCGAATATGATCTTTGTCGGTTAAGTTTTCTAGAATCCAATCGCCATTTTTTTCGATGTAACAAAAACCTCCGGCCATCCCAATGCGAGCATCTGATTGAAAATGCTTGTTGATTGTTTCAATATAATTAATTGGAAAAATTAAATCGGCATCGGCTTTCATGATTATATCATAGTTTGTGTCAACTGATTCAAGCCCAGTGTTAAATGCTTGAATAACTTTGCTTCCTGGCAGATGTATGGCACTTGATGATTTTTCAACTAAAGTGATAAACGGATAATTTTTGGCGTAAGCCATAACTATTTCAGCTGTTGAATCAGTAGAATTATCATTGACAATCACAACTTTTTTAGGCAACAGTGTTTGAGAAATTAAAGAGTCTAAGGTTAAAGCAATAAATTGCTCTTCGTTGTGAGCGGGTATAACAATGTAATAATTCATCTGTTGTATATTTGACTTTTAAGTCTTAAAGCATATTGTCAAAGTTAAAAACTTTGAAAAGCGGTCCTCGTTATCTAGTAGCTAAAAGGATGTTCTATGAAATTCTTTCTGCGTAAACGATATAATATCTTGGTGTAAAATAGCGTAACAAAGGTCTAAAGCCAATTTTTTTTACAGGATGTGTAAATTTTTCCCTGGCGGTAATTTTCCAACCATTTTTTTCTAATAACCAGTCCAATTGCCAGTCTTCAAATTCGTGGTAATGTCGATCCCACAAATCCGTTTTGCTACGATAAGCGGGGGAAAACCACAAACGCAACGGAATAGAAATAAGTAATTTATCACATTTTACATTTTCTAAAATAGTATAAGGATTTAGTAAGTGTTCGAAAATTTCAAAAGCGGTAAATACGGTATAGTTCTCCGTTTGTAGTGCTGTTTGGTTGTTATCTAAATCTTCGCCTTTTGTATTTTTTACCACATACCCGTTCTCTTCCATTATTTTTGAAAATGGATTTGGAACGCCTAAATCAAATATTATTTCAGATGTAGGTATGTATTTTTTTAGAAAGTTTAAAGTATGTTTAAATCTTTTATTAGGAAATGTTTTTTCGTACATAATTACTGCAAGTAACGAAGCAATCTCTCGCTCGATTTCTGGGTTATTTTTATAGATACAATGATGATGTTCACCGCAATTTGCGTCTACAAAGATAGTAATAAATGTGTTTTTGGAGATAGTTTTTTAGCCCGGATAGCAACGAAAATCCCGGAATTAAAAAACATAGTTTTTCCAGATGCAAAAAGCGACTAAAAGAAGCTTTTTTGCACCTGAGAAAAACAAGTTTTGTGGTGAGGAATTGTAGTGAATAGCCGGATTAGCTCCTGACAATACACGGTTGCAAATTATTAATATCTGTAAACGAATGCGTTGATGTTCATTCCAGCACCAACGGAAGCAAAGAGTAAAACATCTCCTTTTTTGATGGACTGATTTTCTATTTCGCCTCGAATTAGCAAGTCAAAAAGAGTAGGAACTGTAGCTACACTACTATTACCGAGTTCGTGGATGCTCATGGGCATGATGTCTTTAGGAACTGACCTATCGTATAATTTATAAAAACGGTGTATGATTGCCTCATCCATTTTTTCATTAGCTTGATGGATCAGGATTTTTTTTACGTCATCAATACCAATTCCGCTGGCATCCAAGCAACTTTTCATGGCTGCAGGAACTTGGTTTAAGGCAAATTCATATATTTTGCGACCGTACATTTTGATGTAACGGGTATCTGGATCTAAATCTAAATTATAGGATTTTCCAAAAAACAAATAGTTTGCTTCGTCGATAGCATAAGTAGCACTTTCGTAGGATAACATTCCAGTTTCATCCTCTGAAGCTTCGATGATTGAAGCACCGGCACCATCGGAGTAAATCATGGAATCTCTATCATGTTCATCGACTACTCTAGAAAGCGTTTCAGACCCGATTACCAAGCATCGTTTTGCCATTCCTGATTTGATGAAAGCATTGGCTTGAAGTACTCCTTCAATCCAGCCGGGACAACCAAAAAGAATATCGTATGCGACACATTTGTGGTTTTTAATTTGTAGTTTATTTTTGACGCGTGTAGCTAAACTCGGAATCATATCCGACTGAGTAGTGCCGTGTTTTACATCGCCAAAATTATGAGCAAAGATAATGTAGTCAATTGTTTCTGGATCGATTGCTGCATTTTCTATTGCTTTCTCAGCTGCAAAAAACGCCAAGTCTGATGAGGTTAAATGGTCTTCAGCATAGCGTCTGTGTTCGATTCCAGTAATGCTTTTAAATTTTTTAATTACGACTTCGTTAGGATAGCCAAAAGCTGTTCCATCTTCATTTAAAAAAACATGTTCGCTAAAGTCAGTATTGCTTACTTTTTTCTCAGGAATATAGCTTCCTATTCCAGCTATTTTTATTTTCATTGCGTTAATTTTCCAAATTTGAGGCTAATTTAATCAATATTAAATTATAACACTCACAA
>JAYTBZ010000291.1:0-6677 GCA_043736705.1 Flavobacterium sp.
TTTCCAAAACTGATTTGGTCTAAAACCCAACGATTGCCATTGGGTAAATATGGTTTGCGAATAGGAAAGGCAAGATCTGTTCTTAATATCAGAAATGAAAAATCAAAACGCAATCCAACTCCAGCTCCTACGGCTATTTCACTCAGAAATTTTTTCGAAAATTTAGCTCCCGGTTTATCTGGATTCTCATTCAATAGCCATATGTTCCCAGCATCTATAAATAGCGCTCCTTTAACTAATCCGTAAATTTTAGCTCGATATTCAGTGTTGAATTCTAATTTTAAATCACCGGATTGATCAGGTAAAAAAGTATTGGTATTCGTTGATGCACCATCAAAACTTCCGGGTCCGATAGAACGTGCTCTAAAAGCTCGTAAACTATTGGTGCCACCAATGAAAAACTGTTTGATAAATGGCATTTCTCGAGAGTTTCCGTAAGCAAATCCAGCACCTGCAATGATTCGGCTTGCTATTTGAGAATCAGGACCTAATTTATAATAATGTCTAAAATCATTCTCTATTTTGATAAATTGACTGAACGGAACATCAAATAATTTTATAGTATCGCCTTTTCTAAGATTCGCACCTGAAACTAAACCTGCCACATTTCCTGCTAAGTCTATTGTTCCTTTGTAGTAAAAGGTATTTTTCTTTCTTTTTTGTAACGTATTGGTGTAGGTGTAGGAGTAAGTAGGTCCAAAAATTAATTGTTTTTCAATTACTTTTCCAAGGGATTCATTTGCGGCGATTTGTTCCTGATATAAAGGCGTTACATTTTTCGGACTGGCGTATGTTATCTCAGTAACATTCAAAACATGTTCCTTTATTTCATTTTCTTTCCATAAATATCCAAAAGAACCTTTAAATGTTTGAAGGGAATATAATTTAGTCCTGTTTTGAAACTCATAGCCTATTGTTGCTTTTGTTTTGGGTACAAAACCGCTGGGCGAATTGAGGTTAAATGGGGCAACTAATCGCGGCCAAACTAAATCAGCTTGGGTTCCAATTCGGTAAACATTAAATCCATTGTTTTGTCCAGATACTTGTACTTCGACACCACCAAAAGCTGAAATGGTAAGTAATTCAGCACCTCTAAACGTATTTCGGTTGCTCCAATTCAAATTGAGTTCAGTTCCAGTATAATTAGCGGAGTTTGTTTTGGCCAATAATTCCAGTCGGATTGATTTTTTTGGTAATGGAGTCAGATAATAATATGCATCGAGATAATTTCCTGTGGTATCAGAAACCTTAAATTGGTTTTTTACAAACTTGAACGTGCCCAAGTTTACGAGACGATTCAATGACAGATTATGATTGGTGCGGTTGTATAAATCATTTTTTTTAAAATATAATGCTCTGTCAAAAATGCGGGGTTTAAATAAATTCTCCTTATCTATAATGGTTAAATCATTATATTTTTTGATGGAATCTGTGTTAGTTTTAACACTGTCAGAACCTATAGAGTAATTTGGATAAACAATAATTTTATTGATTTTGTATGGTGTCTCAGCCAGTTTTGGAGCTTCGTCTTTTACTTTTACAATAAGATCCACCTGATGATCAGCAACTGTTGTATCTACTTGTACTTTGAGATAATCAGGATTAAAATAAAAGAATCCTTTTTCTTTTAGTCTGGCGTCAATACGAATTCTTTCTTCTTTAATAACATCAAGACTGTAACCTTCCTCTTTTTTTAATAGACTTCCTAGTATGGTATTACGAACAGCAGTCGAAATTATGGAGGAATCTGTAGGGAATTTTACTTCTTTAATTTTGTATTGCTTACCGGGTTTTACGATATATTCTGCAGTTGCTTTTTTACCTTTTCGGGTCGAATCAGCCGAAGTTCTTGTGTTGAAATAGCCTCTATTTTCTGCAAGGTTTTGCAAAACACTTTTGTTATACTCTAAATCAACTTGACTATATAAAACGGGCGCTTCTCCTACTTTGGTTCTTAACCAGTAGCGCCATCCTTTTTCTTTATTTGGCTTCCCAGCCAAATTATAGATGTATAATTTAGGTCTTAATCCCAAAATCGAGGAATTAGGCTTTGGTCTAAGAACTTCTTTTAAAGCCGTTTTTAATACTTTTTTTTCTTTGTTGGAGGTTTCTTTTCCCTCCACGGTTACTTTTGCACCCGTATACAATAGTTCTCCCTCGGGCAGAAATCTGGTATTGCTGCAGGAGGAAATAATTAACCCTAAAAAAAGAAAATATAATAAATGGTTCTTGTTCATTGAATTTCTTTTTTTAATTCTTTTTCTGTTTTTGTTTTGCTTTTTTCGTTTCACTTTTGCGAAACAATTCACTGAATTTATTGTAATCCATGGTGATGATAAAAGCAATTCCAGTTTCTACGACTTCTCCTTGCAAGGCTACTTGGTACTTATTAACGCGGTAGGCTCGCATTTTATATCTGCCATCTTTAGAAATTTGGTAATCAATAGAAACATCACCAGCAATATTATTGGCATTTTGGTTCACTTGCTGTGGACCTTCTATTCCAAAACTACTTCCTAAAGTAACTTTTAATCTATCATTTAATAATTTCTTTGAAATACCAACGCTTAAATCGGTTTTGTTTTCGCGTTGACCAGTGGTGTAATCATCTGAGGTATTCAAATCAAAATTCAATTCTACGCCTTCAATTAAATCACCTGCTAAGTTATTTAATTGCTGCGATAAAATTTTACTAGCGCTTTCCCTTGCAATCGAGGAAACGCTTGCAATACCAGTTTCACTGGCAAAAGGATTTTCTCCAATAAATCGGTTTAATAACAACAAGGCAAAAACTTGCTTGTTTAACTCGTCTGGTTGCTGACGTAATTGTGTTAATTTTGCTTGCGTTGCATTGATAATTTCTGTAGAAACACTATTGTTGCCATCCGGTAAAATGATGTCAAAGGAAATATTGGGCTTCAATAAATCACCAGTCATTTTTAATTCGGTTTCAAAAGGTATTTTTTGCTTATAGGTATTTCTTATTTCAGCAGTAACATCTCCTAATTGGTCATTGATTAAATCGAGGGGAGCAGCTTCTGTTTTGTAAACCGCTGTGATATTGATATCCGCCGTTGTAGGTTCTCCAGTCCAGAGAATATAACTGCCTTTTTTGATGTCGAATTTTCTTTTGATAGCATTAAAATTCATTTCATAACTACCTTCAGCTAATTCATATCTTCCGGTTAAAGTCGTTTTTCCTGATGGATCAATACCGCCGTTTAATTGTGCTTCTCCTTTTAATTTTAGGAAATCCCCATTTGCTTTATCGATAACCAGTGATAGTTCGGCATCTTTATCAATTTCTATATTTACAGATGCATTGATGCCTTTGATATCCATTTCACTCTCAAGCTCCTGCAAAGATATTGTGTTTGCTAATTTAGGATTATCTTGATCTATGAATTCTACAATTCCCTCTCTATCAGCAATTGAAGGGTCTGACTGCGGTATTACAATAGTGAATTTTGTGTCTTTGTTAATTTTTATGTTACCTTCTACAATGGGATTGTCTAAATTTCCAGATAGTTGCAAATGATTATCCAAATACAATTCACCGTAATACATAGAATTGTCTTTTTCTTTCGAATTAATGGCTTTAAAATTATCCGCATCGATGGCTAAGTCAAAGCCAAAATTGCTGAAATTAGTACTATCAATTTTTCCGTTCAGGGTTAAATCATTGTTTTTTTCATCCTTGATTATAAAATTATCAAAAAGAATAGCATCGTTTGTAAATACAATTTTATCATTCAAAGAATTGAATTTAGCATTGAGCTGCTTCACTTTAAAACCAATTTCATTGAACTTTAATTCTCCAATTACTTTAGGCTGATTTGTATTGCCCGTTATTTTAAAATTTCCAGTTAATAATCCCGTGCTTTCCGTTATATTATCTAATGTAAAACCTTGAATACTTTTTAAATTCAATTTATCAATATCAAGATTCATATCAAAACTGCTATCTTTAGTTTTGTAATTCCCTTCTAAATTAACTTGATTTCCTTGACCCGTAATAGCAATTATTGCGTCATATTGATTTGCAATCGCATTGTTTACTTTGATACTAATGTTTCCGACAGTGTCTTTTTTGAAAGTGAAATTTTCAATATTTAAGTCCGAAGTAAAAAGTGGTGAGCTACTTATATTCTTGACCAATGCTGTTCCGTTAATTTTACCGCTCATTTGCAAATCACCTTTTTCTACAAAACTAGTAATCGTTTTTATATCGAAGTCTTTAAAATCAATTGCCAGTGGAGCGTTTCTTTGCTGCGATTGTGATTGTAAACTAATTTGACTACCCTCTTTACTCAATTTGAAGTTATCAGCGTTGATCCCGTTTTTACCAAAGCGAATTACGTTATCTGGTGTTATTTTCCAAGATTCGTAATTTAGTAACAAATTACTTGGATCAAGAGCGATTTCATTGTCTCCATTTCTAGCTTTTAAAATACCTGTAATTAAGTAGCGTTCTTTGTCTTTTGCATCTTTCAATTGCAAGGTGTAATCTACTTTATCGTTTTGCACTTTACCCGTAATACTGGTGTGAGGCAATTGAATTTGTTTGTTTTGAATGTCATCAACTACAAAGCTGTAAACTAATGAATTGTCTTTGGTGTCTATTGATAGAACCGCATTTGTAATGGTGTTTTCCCCATAAATTAATTTTGGAATCGCACCATTCAAAACAATAGAGTCGTTTACAGTATTGTATCTTCCTTGCAGATTGATGGGCTCAATACTTTTTAATTCAGGTATAAGTTTGAGTAGAATTGGATTGTCTTTTATGCCAATTTTAAAAACAAATTGTTGTTTCTCAACTGCTGTTTTTCTAAAATTTGTCGCGCTATTATAATACGTAGCAATAGAATTTGACAATGCAGCTCCTATTTTTGACAACTTGTATTTTCCGTTTACCTCTGCATCTAAAAATGGTGATTTCAATACCAATGTGTTCTTTTCAGAGCTCGATGTTGCCACTGCGCTGATAGAATCAATCACAAATTCTTCTTGAGCATTTACAATAGTAATGTTGTGCGCATAAACAGTTCCGTTAAGGTAATCCAGATTTGCTGATTGAATATCAGCATCTACAACACCTCTTAATTTTAATGGGCCAGCATGTAGATTTAGTTTTTCTAAATCAGCTATATCCACATTCAGTTTTAATTTTCCGGTAGGATATTTGTCCTTGAAACTTCCGCTACTTACCAAATCAAACGTTAGATTGGGATCTTTGGCAACTGCAGTTGCATTAAAGTTTCCGTTGCGAATGGCTCCTTTTACAGCAAGATTTCTATACGTGTATTTGTTGTAATACGCTTTTTGAACTGTTGCGTTTACTGAAGCGGTGGCTGTTTTTGGATTAAATCCAGTTCCTTTTATGTTGGCTTTTAGGGTTACTTTTCCAATAGAATCATTTTTTATAAATTTCCCTAAATCAAAGTTCTTGAGCTCTGTTTGGGCATCATATTTCTCATAATTTTTTCTGCTTTGGTCGAATGTAGCTTTGATTTTTGCATTTCCAAAACTACTTACCAGGTTCATATTCGTACTAAAATTAGCAATGGTTCCTATAAAAAAACCTTTGGCATTGAATTTTGAAGGTAATTGAATAGAATTTGGAATGGTACCTTTTGGCAAAAAGCCAACAAAATCTTTCGAGCTAGATTGTAAGTTTTTAATATCCAAGTCAAAATACGCTTTATTTACATCTGGTAAACCAATGATTCTTCCGCTTGCAGCTACCGTAGTTGTTCCTATTCCACTAATTTCGATATTTGGGAATTCAATGTTTTTTAATTTTCCTTTTACAGTACCATTAACCAACAGTATTGCATTGGGATTACTCATAAAGGGATTCACAGTATTCAAAGTAGGAGCAAAAAGTAAAATATCTTTAATTCCCAATTTGCTTTTCTTCAAATTAGCAATAAGTCCTAATTCTCCTGGATTTTTAGCAAGTGATTCAATAGAAGGATACCCTATTCTAATTTCATCTTTTAGTTCTGTTTGAGGAGTTTTTAAGTATAATTTTTTAACAAAAGCATTTTTTTTACCGTAGAAAAATTCTCCTTTGAATGCTTGAATATTCAATCCACTTTGGTCTTTCATTTGTAATGAATTAGCAATACCTGAAATATTTTCCGGATTGTAATTCAATTCTTCAACTTGTAAGTTTACATGAGTTAGATCCAGGTGATTGTAATCAATACCCTTTTTAACTGCTGCAACAGTATTATTGTCGTAACGGAAATTTAATCGTTCGAAATTAGTCTCCTTAATTTTGATATTCCAATTGTTTGAATCCGTAGAAGTAGTTTGTTTTTTTTGTCGAATTTTATCCAATGGGTCCAAAGCCAAAGTACCTTCTACACCTGTTACTTCCAAGAGATCAACGATGGCAAATTGATTGTTGAGGTCAATTTTATCAATTTTGGCGAGTAGTTTTTTTAAATAAAAATGAGTCGAAAGCTTGGTTTCTTCACTTTTATAATCGAAATCAATTTTTGCTAAATCAATTTCACCTAATTTTAGTTTTAAGATGGATTCTGGTTCATTTTTTATGGCTGCTACTTTTGTCGCATTGGAAATTTGAACTAAACCTTGCTTTAATTTCAATTTTAATCCGTTGATTTTAGCTTTAGGAATTTCAAAGCTCATTTCGTTTAAATCGA
>JAYTBZ010000292.1:0-15324 GCA_043736705.1 Flavobacterium sp.
GCAGTTATGTGGGAGAGTATGTCGTCGCCTTTCTTTGTACTGAATTCATTTCAGTATCTATAAAGCCCTTCACTTTGTGATGGGCTTTTTTTATTTTATAATAACCACCTTATTGTACTGAATTTTGTTCAAGGGGCAATACCAAAAAATGTGGATCGCAAAAATCAGGGATAAATATTGATACAAATGTAATGAGTTCCAAAACTGTTTAAAGCTGAATGTTTGCGACTTAAGCCATGGTAATTATCATCAATCATCATTATAAATTTAACTTCAACTTTCATTATTGTTTTGGAATCGAATGGATCTATTTAAATGCAAATTAAGTATTTCTTATATTCTTTTATAAGATGTTACGTCAAAGTGGTCTCCTATAATCACAGGTAATAAAACTTCAATTAGTTCATATGAAATTTTTTATTTGTGTAGAATTTGGAATTACTATTATCTAAATTTTAATATTTTCTACAAAAATATCTCTTGATCTCTTTAAATCTAATTAAAAGCAATTTATGAGTCTAACTATTTCAGTTTATATAATTAATTCTCAGTGGTGATAAATTAAACTTTAACACGTATACTAATTTGAAGTACATTGGTTTTTCATTTAAAAAAAGTATTTTAGTAAAATATTATTAAAATAAAATGTTTTTTACATGAAAAGAAGATCCTTTATAACTACTGCAACTTTAGCTTCCGCGGGTCTTGCTGCATTATCTATTGTTAGTTGCACTTCAAGTACTAAAAAAGAAGAAAATTCAAATTCTGATACAATTTTAGATACAACATTTGAATTAGAAGAGGAAACTATTGTGGGGTTGCACAAAAAATTAGTATCTGGTGAATATTCATCTGAAAAATTAGTGCAACTGTACCTAAAACGTATTGAAACTGTAGATAAAAATGGCGCAAGATTAAATTCAGTTATTGAAGTAAATCCAGATGCAATTTCTATAGCTATTGCAATGGATAAAGAACTAAAAGCAGGAAAAAATAGAGGACCTTTACATGGAATTCCTGTTTTGATTAAAGATAACATTGATACTGCAGATAAAATGCAAACAACAGCAGGATCACTTGCTTTATCTGGAAACATAGCTTCAAATGACGCTTTTTTAGTAAAAAAACTAAGGGAAGCGGGTGCTATAATCATTGGGAAAACCAATTTGAGTGAATGGGCTAATTTTCGATCAACGCAGTCGTCTTCGGGATGGAGTAGCAGAGGAGGACAAACTAAAAACCCATATATTTTAGATCATAACCCATGTGGATCTAGTGCTGGTTCTGGTACGGCAGTGTCAGCTAATTTATGTGTAGTTGCTATTGGAACAGAAACTGATGGCTCTATTGTTTGTCCAGCTTCAGTAAACGGAATTGTTGGAATTAAACCAACTGTTGGTTTGGTTAGTCGATCTGGAATTATTCCTATTTCAAAAACTCAAGATACGGCGGGCCCAATGGCGAGAACTGTTACAGATGCTGCTATGTTATTGGGAACCATTACAGGTATTGACGATGCAGATCGTGTCACATTAGAAAGTAAAGGCAAATTTAAAAATGATTATACTACGTTTTTAGATGTTAATGCTTTAAAGGGGAAGCGTATTGGAATTGAGAAAAAACCTCAAGGAAATAATCAATATATCAATATACTTTTAGCAGATGCAATACAACTATTGAAAAAGCAAGGAGCAACCATCGTTGAAATTGACTATGTTGATAAAATTAACGCTTCTGGCCAAGCCGAATTTGAAGTATTACAATATGAATTTAAAGAGGGTCTTAATAGCTATTTAGCAACGGCTAATGCAAAAGTAAAAAATCTAAAAGAGGTAATTGAATATAATACGGCTAATGCTGATAAGGTAATGCCATATTTTAAACAAGAAACCCTAGAGAGTTCTGAAGCAAAAAAAGGATTGGACAATAAAGAATATATAGCATCATTGAATTCAAGCTTTGAAGGAAGTAAAAATATATTAAATACTGTTTTTAAAGATAATAAGATAGACGCCATTTGTGGAATTACTATGGGTCCTGCATGCAGTATTGATGTTATTTATGGTGATCGGTGGGGAGGATATTCTTTAACCTCTCCCGCTGCAATGAGCGGTTATCCTCATATTACAATTCCTTGTGGACAGGTTTATGATTTACCTGTTGGGTTGTCTTTTTTTGGACTACCTTATACGGAAGGAGAATTGATAGGGTTAGGATTTGCTTATGAACAAGCGTCTAAAAAGCGATTAAAACCAGAGCTTAAACCTTCGTTTTTAAAGTAAATACATCTCGATAATAGTTTAAAAGGGGAAAAAGTAATTTACTTTTTTCCCTTTTGTTTTTTATAATAAACACAAATGGATTGGATAGGGCATTCATCACATTTAGGTACCGGTCTACAAATTTCTCGTCCCAGAAATGAAATAGCCATTCCAATATCGCCCCATATTTCCTTCGGTAATACGTTCATCAATTGTTTTTCGGTTTTAATGCCATCCTTAGTTTCTTGGATCATACCAATTCTGGGTGCTACACGTATAACGTGTAAATCAGCTATAATTCCTTGTGCAGGAATTTTTGCTTCGTGAAGGATAACATTCGCTGATTTTCTTCCAATGCCTTTTAAAGCAATCAAATTTTCCATAGTAAGTGGAATATTTTTGTCTTTTTGGATTGTTTGTGCAATTTCCAAAAGCCATTTTGCTTTGGTTTTAAAATTTGTGACCATTAAAATATATGGAATTAGCGCATCAAAATTAGCAACAGCTAAACTTTCCATGTTAGGATAACTTTCAAATAGTTTAGGAGCTATTCTATTAATATTAGCATCAGAATCCTGAGCCGATAAAACAACCATAATCATAAGTTGGTATAAATTATGGTATTCGAGCGGATGTTTTCGTCCTCTGTATTTTGTTAGAATAGGATCTAAATTTTTAGCCCAATTAAATTCATTTTCAAATAAATTCATAGAACTCATTCTTTAAAATCCACTGATAAAGAGTTAACACAATATCTTTGTCCTGATTTGGTAGGTCCGTCATTAAATACATGTCCTAGATGACTTCCACAGTTGGCGCAAAGGATTTCAGTACGTTTCATTCCATGCGACACATCAGATATGTATTCCACTTTACCTGGTATGGATTCATCAAATGAGGGCCAACCACAATGGGCATCAAATTTTGAATTACTTTCAAATAGTGGCTCGCTGCAAGCACCACAACAATAGGTTCCTTTTTCAAAATGCAAATTGTAGGTTCCTGTATGCGGGTATTCCGTTCCTTTTTGACGAAGAATTCTGTAGCGTTCTTCACCTAATTTTTCTTTCCATTCTTGTTCTGTTTTTTCGATAGGATATGTCATAATTTTCTATTTTTATTTAATTTGAAATTCTGTTTACAGTTTTTGAATAAATTGTATCGTTTTTTCAATAACTTTTTGGTTGCCAAGAATTTTTCTATGCCCTAATCCATGCGTTAAAAATAAAGTACCGTTTTTTAAATATTTATGAATGTGAATTCCAGCACATACCGGAACTTCAGTATCATTGTTATCGTGAATTACTAAAACGGGTACATTCGCCTTTTCTGCGGCTAAATATGCGGAGTAATCATTCATTTTTTCATTATATTTTTTTTCAAAATGCAGGCTTAAAAGCTTACCGACCGTTGGTTTTAATCTTAATTTTGCAATAAAGTCATCAATAATATCCTCCACAATATCTCCGCTTCCAATGACTACGGCATGATTTACCTTTAGCCCCTTTTTCATGGCATTCAATACTGACATCCCACCTAAAGAATGTCCAATTGCAGCAGTGAATGGTCCAAATTGCTTCTCGATTTCTAAAATAGAAGCGATAAAATCGACCATTATTGTTGTTTTACCGGGCGATTTACCATGGGCCGGAGCATCAAAACTTACTGTTGAGTACCCTTGTTTTAGGAGTTCATCTGCAATTTTGAATAACTGAGTGCCACGCCCTGACCAACCATGCACTAATAAAACTCTTTTTTCACTTGTACCATATTTGTAAACAACAACTTCTTTATTTATTTCTGGAATCTTAATTGTTTTTTGAATAGTATTTTGATCCATACCTAATTCTCTTTTTGGAATTTTATGTCTAACAGGAGTTGTAAAGAGTTTAGCGGCAAATAAAGTAATCAGTTTTGGTGATATTAAAGCGATAACTTTACTGGTTATTACTATAATTTTAGGAATTTTTAATGATTGTGCAGTATTAGAACTTCTTTTTGTCATTTCAATAAATTTTCAAGCGTGTTATTATTTTATAATTTTTTTAGTAAATTTAAAAAACATAAAAGTAGTATTTTTTACAGATGCTTTTATAAGTATTAATATAATTGAATTAAATTCAAAAATCCAAATAGCAGTAAATAAAACTATCAAAATTTCATAAATGGAAATATTACATATCAGCGCAGAATGTTACCCGATTGCAAAAGTAGGCGGTTTAGCTGATGTCGTGGGCGCATTACCCAAATATCAAAAAAATGCAGGACATAATTCTTATGTTGTAATTCCTTGCTATGATACAAAATTTAGAAAAGAAAACGATTTTGAAATAGTACATCAAGGTCATATAAAATTAGGTAGTTTTAATTTCCCGTTTAACATTTTAAAAGAAAAGACAGACTGGCTAGGTTTTGAATTATATCTTGTGGAAATTCCAGAATTATTTGACAGGAAAGATGTTTATGGATACCAAGATGATATTGAGCGATTTCTATCTTTTCAAATTGCTACTCTAGATTGGATTTTAGCTAGACCAACCGTTCCAGATGTGATTAATTGCCACGATCATCATACTGGTTTAATTCCTTTTATGATGCTTTATGGGTACAAATATGACAAATTAAAAGAAATTTCCTCTATAATTACTATTCATAATGGCTTGTATCAAGGACAATTTGGCTTTGACAAATTGTATTATTTACCGGAATTTGATTTGGCACATGTAAACATCTTAGAATGGGACAATTGTATCAATTCATTGGCAACTGCCGTAAAGTGCTCGCAAAGTGTAACCACAGTTTCTCCAAGTTATTTGAATGAAATCAACTATTCGGCCAATGGATTGGAAGCACTTTTTAATTTAGTTCGATATAAATCCGTGGGTATTTTGAACGGAATTGATTTTGAAGTATGGAATCCAGCTAGAGATACCATGCTCGAAAGGAATTTTTCAATTGAAAATTTTGAAGTAGGAAAACAAGCAAATAAAGCAAAATTATGTGATCTTTTTAATCTAGATTCCACCAAACCACTTTTTAGTTTTATAGGTAGGTTATTAGAAGAAAAAGGAGGAGATCTATTGCCACAAGCCACAGCTTTAGCTTTGTCAGAAAATTTTCAGCAGATTAGTATTTTAATTTTAGGTTCTGGAAATTCAGCTATCCAAAATCAATTAAAAAGTTTACTAGCTGATTACAAAGGAAATTACAACGCTTATATTGGGTACAATGAAGAGTTGGCGCACCTAATTTACGCAGGCTCTGATTTTTTGTTGATGCCATCCAGAGTGGAACCTTGTGGTTTGAACCAAATGTATGCACAACGGTATGGAACAATTCCTATTGTAAGAAGGACAGGAGGTTTACGAGATACAGTAGTTGATTTTGGTGACGATGGAAATGGAATTTGTCACGATCAGGCATCTGTAGTCGACATTTGCTATTCGATTCAAAGAGCGATTCATTTATATGAGGACAAACAACAATTAAACAAAGTTATAAAACGTGGCATGAACGCCGACCATTCCTGGGAGCGTGTTTGCCAAGAATATATAGAAATGTATCAACGATTAATCAAAAAAAATGAAAGCTAAAAAGAAAAATGTAATTGCAATTATTTTAGGAGGAGGACAGGGTTCACGATTGTTTCCGTTAACGGAATCAAGATCTAAACCGGCTGTGCCTATAGGTGGCAAGTACCGATTAGTTGATATTCCTATTTCAAATTGTATGAACTCAGACATTTATAGAATGTTTGTTTTAACGCAATTCAATTCGGCCTCATTAAATGCACACATAAAAAACACGTATAATTTTAGTATTTTTAGTCATGCTTTTGTAGATATTCTTGCCGCTGAGCAAACTCCTGATAATCCAACATGGTTTCAAGGTACTGCTGATGCCGTGAGACAATGTATGCCACATTTTTTGAACCATGACTTTGATTATGCTTTAATTCTATCAGGCGATCAGTTGTATCAAATGGATTTTAACGATATGCTAGAAGAGCATATTAAAAATGAAGCCGATATTTCAATTGCTACTTTGCCCGTAAATGCTAAAGATGCTCCTGAATTTGGGATTTTAAAAACAAACGCTGAAAGTTACATTGAGTCTTTTATCGAAAAACCAGCCAAAGAATTGCTTCCAGACTGGGAATCAGATGTGAGTGAGCAAATGAAGCGTGAAGGTAAAAATTATTTGGCTTCCATGGGTATTTACATCTTCAACAAAAAACTGTTGATTGATATCATGTCTAATAAAGAAACGAAAGATTTTGGTAAAGAAATTATACCGCAAGCTGTAGGACATAAAAAAATATTAAGTTATCAATACGAAGGGTATTGGACTGATATTGGTAATATTGATTCGTTTTTTGAGGCTAATATTGGTTTAACCGAAGATTTGCCAAAATTCAATTTATTTGATAACGAAAATAAAATTTTTACCCGACCTCGATTATTACCGCCATCAAAATTTCAAAAAACAATGGTGGATCGATCTTTAATTTCAGAGGGCTGTATCTTGAATGCTAAAGAAATTATCAACTCAGTAATAGGAATTCGGTCCAGAATAGGTGAAGGTACAATCATTCAAAATTGCTATGTTATGGGTAATGATTTCTATCAAAATATTGATGACATGAATGAAGATGTTAGCAACGGCAATCAATTAGTTGGTATTGGCGAAAGATGTTTTATTAAAAATGCATTAGTTGATAAAAATTGTAGGATAGGCAATGATGTTTATATAAACGGTGGTCCACATCTCGAAGATTTTTCTAATGAAATGTATGCTATAAAAGATGGAATTGTGGTTATTAAAAAAGGTGCAGTAATACCGGATAAATATGTAATAAAATAATTCACAGACAAATTTTTGTAATAATACTCTATTTTTAATCAAGTAGAAAGACACCTTTTTTTATGAGCAAAGTTATTTCACATTCCCTTTTTACTGATTTTGATATCGACTTATTTAAGTCTGGAAAACATTTCCGATTATACGAAAAATTGGGTGCTCATCTCTTAAAAGTTGACGGAGTATATGGTGTTTATTTTGCAGTTTGGGCTCCTACGGCAGAATCTGTTTCTGTGGTTGGAGATTTTAATTTTTGGACACAAGGAGAACATCTATTGGAAGTGCGCTGGGATTCTTCTGGAATTTGGGAGGGATTTATTCCGAATATCGAACAAGGATCTACCTATAAATATAAAATACAGTCTGCCAATAATGGCATCATTACAGAAAAAGCAGATCCTTTTGCTTTTTATTGTGAAAAACCTCCGCATACGGCCTCTGTAGTTTGGGATTTAAACTATAAATGGAAAGACGATAACTGGATGGAAACTCGTCAGCACTACAAAGGTTTAGATAAGCCTTATTCCGTGTATGAAGTACATTTAGGTTCATGGAAAAGGAATGTAGAAGAAAATCGTTTTCTGACTTATCTGGAATTTGCTGATCTTTTAGTAAAGTATGTCAAAGAAACTGGTTTTACGCATGTTGAATTCATGCCTATTATGGAATATCCGTATGATCCTTCGTGGGGTTATCAACTCGTGGGCTATTTTGCTCCAACATCCCGTTTTGGGAATCCACAGGAATTCATGTACTTAATTGATAAATTACATGAAGCAGGAATTGGAGTAATTCTGGATTGGGTACCTTCTCATTTTCCTGATGATGCGCATGGATTAGGGTTTTTTGACGGATCCAATCTATTTGAACATCCTGATCGCAAAAAAGGCTATCATCCAGACTGGAAAAGTTTGATTTTCAATTATGGGCGCAATGAGGTACGCTCCTTTTTGATTAGTAATGCGCTATTTTGGTTGCATCATTATCATATCGATGGTTTGCGAGTTGATGCTGTGGCTTCGATGCTATATTTAGATTATTCAAGAAAGGAAGGAGAATGGGAACCTAATATTTATGGTGGCAGAGAAAATTTAGACACCATAAGTTTCCTAAAAGAATTCAATGAGGCAGTTTATTCAAATTATGAAGGCGTCCAAACCATTGCGGAAGAAAGCACTTCATTTCCAATGGTTTCAAGACCAACCTCGATGGGTGGTTTGGGTTTTGGAATGAAATGGATGATGGGTTGGATGCACGACACTTTAGAATATTTTCAAAAAGAAACGGTGTACAGAAAATACCACCAAAATGACTTGACTTTCTCTATGACATACGCTTTTTCTGAAAATTTCATGTTGCCACTTTCACACGATGAAGTGGTTTATGGAAAGAAATCTATTGCAGGAAGAATGCTGGGAGATGAATGGCAGAAGTTTGCCAACCTGCGCTTACTGTATACGTATATGTTTGTGCATCCTGGAACAAAATTACTGTTTATGGGTTGCGAATTTGGACAAACCAGTGAATGGAATTTCGAAGGAAGTCTAGATTGGCATTTGTTGCAGTATCCATTTCATGCAGGTGTAAAAAAACTGATTACCGATTTAAATACATTGTATAAAACACAACCTGCATTATACGAAAAGCAATTCAGTTCAGATGGTTTCGAATGGATTAATTATTCAGATCATCAAAACGCGGTACTTTCATTTATTAGAAAAGGAAACGATCCAAACGAGCATCTAATTGTTGTTTGTAATTTCACTCCAGTAGTTCGTTCAGATTATCGAATTGGCTTGCCTAAAAAAGGACAGCTAATGGAAATTTTTAATAGTGATGCGACAAATTATGAAGGTAGCGGAATTTTTAATTCAGATAAAGCAACTGCAGAAGAAATACCTTATTACGGAAGAAGTCATTCAATAACATTAGTACTACCAGCCTTAAGTGTTTTAGTTTTTAAATGGGTATAAATTATATTATTTATGGATTTCAAATTGAAAACAATGGCATCTATTTCTGAATTAAATCATTTTAATCCACAATGAAACTAATAATAAAACTACAACGATTTCGGTAATAATACCATCATTAATAACTGTTTACAAAGTATTTTTGTAAGTTTGGTTTTGATAAAGAGATTAAATAAATACCATTAAATATGATAACTAATACAGAATTAGAATATAAGGGAGACTTGTATCCCACAAAAATTGTTTCTTTTGAACATGATGTAGATTCTATATATTTCCACACGGATAACAGTGTAATTTTGAAGGTTACGGTTTTAAGAGACAGTTTAATTCGTTTTCGGTTTACTACCAAAGGGTATTTTAGTACTGATTTTTCCTATGCAATTGACAAAAGTCATTCTCATGGCTACAATTTTCTAGAAGTTACTGAGCATCAAGAATATTACCAAATTAAAACTAGTAAAGTAAAATGTTGCATACAAAAAATAGACATGAGGTTGTCTATTTTTGATTTAAAGGATGCTATTATTTTAGAGGATGAATTGGGTTTTCATTGGGAAGAAAGCTACGAGTACGGTGGAAATATCGTTAAAATGAGTAAAGCATCAAAAGATGGAGAATGCTTTTATGGTCTTGGCGATAAAGCCACACAAATGAATTTGAAAGGGAAGCGACTGGAAAATTTTGCGACCGATCAATATGCGTTTCAAAAAGATCAGGAACCGTTGTACAAAGTGGTTCCTTTTTATATAGGATTACAAAACAAGCAATCGTACGGTATTTTCTTTGACAACACTTTTAGGACTTATTTTGATTTTTGTCACGAAAGAAGAAACGTAACGAGCTATTGGGCGGAAGGTGGCGAAATGAATTATTATTTCATTTACGGACCCCAAATGCAAGATGTTGTTACAACCTATACTGATTTGACTGGTAAGCCAGAATTGCCGCCGCTTTGGGCACTTGGTTACCATCAATGTAAGTGGAGTTACTATCCAGAAAGTAATTTTAAAGCCATTGCGGCTAAATTTAGAGAATTAAAAATTCCATGCGACGCCTTGTATTTAGACATTGATTATATGGATGGTTTTCGATGTTTTACTTGGAACAAAGACTATTTTCCGGATCCGAAAAGAATGGTTGCTGAATTGGCCGAAGATGGTTTTAAAACGGTTGTAATTATTGATCCAGGAATAAAAATCGACAAAGAATATTCCGTTTATAAAGAGGCTTTAGAAAAAGATTATTTTTGTAAAAGAGCTGATGGACCTTATATGAAAGGCAAAGTTTGGCCAGGAGAATGTAACTTTCCAGATTACACCAATCCAGCAGTGCGAGAGTGGTGGGCAGGATTATTCAAGGAACTTATTTCAGATATTGGTGTAAAAGGAGTGTGGAATGATATGAATGAGCCCGCAGTAATGGAGGTTCCCAACAAAACATTTCCTATGGATGTGCGCCATGATTATGATGGTAATCCTTGTAGCCATCGAAAAGCACATAATATATACGGTACGCAAATGGCCAGAGCAACTTATCATGGAGTAAAACGTTTTGCCTATCCTAAAAGACCTTTTGTTATTACGCGATCAGCCTATGCAGGAGCGCAACGCTACTCCTCTTCTTGGACTGGAGATAATATAGCTACTTGGGAACATTTATGGATAGCCAATATTCAAATGCAACGTATGTCAATTTCAGGAATGGGCTTTACGGGTTCTGATATTGGAGGTTTTGCAGAACAACCATCTGGGGAATTGTATGCACGCTGGATTCAATTGGGTGTTTTTCATCCTTTTTGTAGAACACACTCTTCAGGCGATCATGGAGACCAAGAACCATGGGCTTTTGATGAAGAGGTAATAGATATTACAAGAAAGTTTGTCAACTTACGATACCAATTATTACCGTACTTGTATACCATGTTTTGGCAATATATTGAAGAAGGAATTCCAATGCTAAAACCGTTAGTATATTTCGATCAAGAAGATACTCAAACACATTATAGAAATGATGAATTTATTTTTGGTAATCAAATCTTGGTGTGTCCTATTTTAGAACCCAATGCGGTAGGCAGAAGAATGTATCTTCCACGTAGTATTTGGTATAATTACTGGACTAATGAACAGGTAAAAGGTGGTAAGGAAATTTGGGTGGATACAAAATTTGACCAGATTCCGATTTTTGTGAAAGCAGGAGCTGTTATTCCAAAATATCCTGTTCAACAGTATGTTGGAGAATTAGAGTTTGAAGAGCTGACATTAGATGTTTATTACAAAGAAGGAAAAGAAAAATCTGTGGTTTATGAAGATGCGCAAGATGGATATGACTACAAAAAAGGAAGGTATAGCTTTTTGTCGTTCCAAGCGACAGGTAAAGAAATGGAATTAAATATTCAGTTGCATAAAGAAGGGAAGTATGATACGAATTATTCGAAGTATAAAATCAATTTAATTGGTTTACCCTTCAAAGTCAAAATGATCGAAATAGATAATGTAGAAGTATCATTTGATATAAATACTTTAGAAATTTCAGGTTATTTAATTGTTGATAAGGAGTTTACGGCTTTGCACATTTCTGGAGAATAACAAATAAAGTTGATACTTTTACTTTTAATTATGTAAATATTAATATTTGTAATCATTGTAATTTTGTTAAACAATTAAAATATAAAATTATGAGAAAGCATTTAATAGTAGGGATTATAGCATTAGGTTTAGTGTATTCATGTGCTACTAATCCTATAACAGGTAAGAAAAATTTTAATATTGTTTCTAATACAGCTTTATTTCCAACTTCCTTTCAACAATATGGTACTTTTTTAAAGGAGAACAAAGTTATTACAGGAACCCCTGATGCCAGAAAAGTAGAAGCAGTAGGAATGCGAATTAAAGCAGCAGCTGAAAAATATTTAATTTATTTAGATCAAAAACAATATCTTACAGAATACCGTTGGGAATATAAATTAATTGACAATAAAGAGGTTAATGCTTGGTGTATGCCTGGAGGAAAAATCGTTGTATATTCAGGGATTTTACCAGTAACATTGAATGATTCTGGTTTAGCTACTGTAATGGGACATGAAGTGTCACACGCCTTGGCAAATCACGGTGCGCAACGTATGAGCGCTTCTCAATTGCAACAATTAGGAGCAGTAGGAGTAGCAGTTGCCACTGGAGGTAAAAGTGAACAAACACAACAGATATGGGGTCAAGCCTATGGATTAGGATCTCAGTTTGGTGTAATGCTTCCTTTTAGTAGAAATCATGAAACCGAAGCAGATAAAATTGGATTAACTTTGATGGCAATCGCAGGATACAATCCAGATGAATCAATAACGTTTTGGTCCAGAATGGCAGCCCAATCAGCAGGACAAGCGCCACCAGAATTTATGAGTACACACCCATCAGATGCAACAAGAATCGCTAACTTAAAAGTATTGATACCTGAAGCAAGAGCATTAGCTGCAAAAGTTGGAGTAATTAGATAATCCAGAATTTTGGAAGAGAAAAAAATAAGGCTATCCCTAAAAGGATAGCCTTATTTTTTTTGCTCTTTTTATAGTGTACAGTTTCTTATCGTAATGATTTCTTAATGTGTAAAATGTTTGTATTTTTTATGGTTCTTAATTAAAAATAAATACATTCGTAATCAAAAAATAAATCACATGTCTGAATTAGAAAAAGGAAGTAAAAAATTATTAAATGCATGGGCTTTTTATGACTGGGCAAATTCTGTATACACCTTAACAATTGCTTCTGCAGTATTTCCTATTTTTTACGATGCTTTATTTACAGATCGCAATCATTATATTGATGTTTTTGGGCTGCACCTCAAGAACTCCGCTTTAATAAGTTTTGTGACGGCTTTTGCATTCCTAGTTGTGTCTTTTCTTTCGCCATTATTATCTGGAATTGCAGATTATGTTGGAGATAAAAAATCATTTATGAAATTCTTTTGTTATTTAGGAGCACTGTCATGTATGGGTTTGTACTGGTTTAATTTAGAGAACATTTACATCGGATTGATGTTTTACTTTTTTGGATTGATCGGGTATTGGGGAAGCCTCGTTTTTTATAATTCCTACTTACCTGATATTGCTTATCCAGAACAACAAGATAGTATTAGTGCCAAAGGATATTCATTAGGATATATTGGGAGTGTCATTTTATTAGTGATTAATTTGGGCATGATTATGAAGCCAAAACTTTTTGGAATCACAGGAACAGATGGGGAAGCCGCTATGAAAGCTATGCGTTACTCGTTTGTAATGGTAGGAGTTTGGTGGGTACTTTTCAGTCAGTATTCGTATTATTTCTTGCCAAAAGGTAATAAAAATAACGATCGTAAAGTTACTCGTCATGTCGTATTTAATGGATTTAAAGAATTAAAGAAAGTATGGGTTTTGTTGCAAGAAAACAGTGCGTTAAAGCGCTACTTAGAGAGTTTTTTTGTGTCTAGTATGGCAGTACAAACGGTGATGTTAGTTGCTACATATTTTGGAGCACAAGAAATTGCTTGGTCTTCAAAAGAGGAGGGAACCATCGGATTGATAATTTGTATTTTAATCATTCAATTAGTAGCGGTGTTAGGCGCGTTTTTAACTTCAAGAGCTTCAGCTAAATTTGGAAACATTCCTACATTGATTGGTATTAATTGTATTTGGGCGGCTTTTTGTGCACTTGCATTTTTTATCACTTTACCAATACATTTTTATGTAATGGCGTCAATTGCAGGTTTGGTAATGGGAGGAATTCAATCTTTATCACGTTCTACTTATTCAAAATTACTCCCAGAAACGCAAGATACCGCTTCGTTTTTTAGTTTTTATGACGTCGCAGAGAAAATAGGAATCGTAATAGGAATGGTGGTATATGGCGTTATTGACCAAATTACTGGTAGTCCTAGATTAGCCATTGTATTTCTTGGTGTATTCTTTGTGACTGCTGTTTTTCTTTTAAAAAGGGTACCAAAAAAAGGTGTTTTAAATGAATAAAACACCTTTAAAACAATACAAGTACTAGCTAATTTACATTTTTGAAATAGTTCCTGAACCGCTCACCTTTACATCTTTTTTTATTGGGTTTCCCTTGTAATCAATATCTCCTGAGCCTGAAACTCTAGCGTAAAGAGTATCGCTGCAGTAAATAGTGGTGTCGCCTGAGCCAGATACAGTTGCTTTAGCGTTTGTGGCTTTCAGGTTGCCTGCGTCTATATCTCCAGATCCATTTAGATTTGTATCTAAATTTACTGTGGTTCCACTAAGTTGTATGTCGCCAGAACCACTCAAATTAATTTCAATATCATTTGATTCTATTCCTAACTTCATATCACCCGAACCAATTAGTTTGACTGCAAATGTTTTGGATTTAATACTGTTTTTAGTAATCACATCGCCTGAACCAGTCAAGGAAACCTGAGTTATGCTTTCAAAGGGAACAACAATTACAATTTGCTTTCCTTTGCTAGACGTAATGTATTTGTTCTTTTCAGTTGAAATTTTCAATACCTGATTGACTACTTCAACTTTTATGAATGGTACTAAATTTTCTTCTCCTTTTACAGTTATATTTCCTTCTTTTCCTGCAACTAATTCTACATCAAAAAATCCCGTAATTGCGATTTCATCATAAGAAGCGGTACTTCTATTTTCAGTAATAAATTTCCCGTTTCCTTTTATTTTTTGATTGGATGACCATTGTGCATAAGTCATAGTAGTCAGTAATAGCGAGCAACTAACAAATAATTTAATTGATTTTTTCATGATTAAAGTTTTAGAGTTATTGTTTTTTTAGGAGTGTTACATTTCCGTAATCTGACATTATAGTGATGTTGTTTACTCCTTTTTTCTTGTAGAAACCACTGTATTTTTTCAAGTTATTAGAGTCCTCTTTTGAATCTATTTCTAATTCATTGTCATGTTTAAAACTAGCATATTTTACAGATACATTAAAATCAAAAGCAAAATTAGCATCAAAACCAATGTTTAATCCTGTGTAACCCGCTGCAATAGCTATACTATTGGCTTTTGCACTAATAGTTCCAATAGTTACATTGCTGTATTTGGTCGACAGTTTTAAAGTATTGGATAGTTCACCAATTTTGAGCGTTAAATAATTGCCGCTTGCATCCAAGGATTTTACATTTTGAATTTTGATAGTTCCATATTTACTGCTGTATTTGATAGCATCGCTTTCTTGAATTTCGATATCAGTATAATCAGAAGTCAA
>JAYTBZ010000293.1:0-6644 GCA_043736705.1 Flavobacterium sp.
AGGAGTGAAAAAAGAGAATAATTTTTTTGCAGATTTTGCTTATTTACTAGAGTTTAATAACAATCACAAAGTATCCTTTGGAGTAAAAGCAGGTTTTACCAATTTGCAAACTAATTTTGATGGCTTTGTTTTTGAAAGTGGTAATCTAGGAACAGATGATGCTTTTTCAGAAAATAGAAATGATATCATGCCAAATGTAGGTGTCGGAGCCTTTTATTTTACAAACAATTATTATGTGGGTTTATCCGCCCCAAATTTATTAGCAACAAAACAATTTGAAAATAGGTCGGGTACCAATTCCTTTAGCAGAGAAAACACCCATGTTTTCCTAACAGTAGGATATGTATTTAAAGTATCAGAACAATTCAAATTTAAGCCAGCTCTTATGTCAAAATACGTTTCAGGTGCGCCAATATCTCTTGATGTCACTGCAAATGTTTTGTACAATGAAAAATTTGAGTTTGGAGCAGCATATCGACTTGGAGATTCTGTAAGTGCTATGATGAATGTAAAAGCTACACCCAGTATTCGTGTTGGGTACGCTTACGATTACAATACCTCTAGCCTAGGAGAATTCAATTCGGGAACCCATGAGATTTTTGTATTGTTTAATTTAGATTTATCCAGTAGAGGATACGATAAATCTCCACGATTTTTCTAAGACATAAATTATGAAAAAAATATTCTTGCTACTATTGGTATTTTCCATACAATTATTACAGGCTCAAGACGACAATCTAAAAAGAGCTAACCGACTTTTTGAACGCACTTTTTATAATGAAGCAATTCCATTATACAAATCAATTATTCAAGATAATACTTCGCAAATTGTACTTAAAAACCTTGCTGACTGTTACTATTATACCAATGATTTTAATACTGCTCAGTACTATTACAAACTTTTAATCACAAATTTTGGAAGTGAAATTGGGGAAGAATATTACTTTAAATATTCACAAACTTTAAAAGCATCTGGGAAGTATGATGATGCTAATGCTGTATTGCAAAAATTTTATGCTTCCTTATCGGATAAAGACAATTTGATTCGATACCAAAAAGGGCTTCAAGTTCTTGAAAATGTTACTGCGATAGGTGAAAGATATCAAATTAAAAATCTAAAAATAAACACACCCAATACGGAGTTTGGAGGTTTTGTAACTAATGATACATTTGTTTTTGCTGGTGTCAAATCTAAAATGGGTATGTTTGATAAACGTTTTAAATGGAATGGAGAATCATATCTTGATTTGATGGCAATTCCACTGCGCAATGTAAACGCAGTGGACTCATTAGCCATTGGTTTTGACAGTAAAATAAACACAGCTATGCATGAATCAAATGCTGTATTTACAAAAGATGGAAAAACCATGTTTTTTACCAGAAATAACTATAAAAAAGGCAGACGCGGAAAAAATAAAGATAAAGTTTCCAATTTACAGTTGTTCAGAGCTTCGTGGAATAACGGAAAATGGACAAATATAATTTCGTTGCCTTTTAACAATGATAATTATTCAACAGAACATCCAGCATTAAGCATTGATGAAAAAACATTGTATTTTGCTTCAGATATGCCGGGAACACTCGGTTCATTTGATATTTTTTCAGTAGAAATTTACGGAGATACTTTTGGAGCTCCTGTTAATCTTGGCAATTTGATTAATACTGCTCGAAAAGAGCAATTTCCATTTGTTTCAAAAGATAACAAATTGTATTTTTCTTCAAATGGACATGAAGGCTATGGTGCATTAGATGTATTTGTTTCGGCTTTGCAAAATAGAGTTCCTGCACGAGCTGAAAATGTTGGGTTACCCATAAACTCAGGCTATGATGATTTTGCTTTTTTTATCAATTCCGATACAAAGGAGGGTTTTTTCTCCTCTAACCGCTTAGGAGGTCAAGGAAGCGACGATATTTATTCTTTTACAGAAGAGAAACCATTGATTATTGAAGATTGTAAGCAGTATATAACTGGAATAATTACCGATGAGGATACTAAATTACCGTTAGAAAATGTAATGGTACAATTGCAAAACGCTGATGGTGAAATAGTACAAAGTAGTATAACAACTAGCGAAGGTAAATTAAGTTTTGAAGTTTTATGTAAAGTCACTTATAAAATTACTGCAGATAAAGACAATTATACTTCCGCATCCAAAAAAATAGTAGTTAATGCTGAGCGCAAAAAAAACAATGATGCTTCCATGCAAATTAAATCAAATGAGGCCATTAAACGAGAGCAGCAACTTGTTTTAGAGGAAGAAGAAAGAAATAGACTGACTGCTTTAGCTTTGCAACAAGAAAAAGAAAAAGTAGCTCAGGCTGAGAAAATAAAAAGCATAGCACTAACTGTAAAAAGAAATCAAGAATTAGCTGAAGCTAAAAAAATTGAAAAAGTTGCTACTATTTTAGCAAATGAAAAAGATGTTGTAAAAGATAAAGACCGTTTAATCATCAAGACTGATCCCATTTACTTTGATTATAATTTATGGTACATTAGAAAAGATTCTAAAACTATCTTGAATAAAGTTGTTGCTTTGATGAAAAAATATCCAGAAATGATAGTAGAAATTGGCTCCCACACAGATAATAGAGGAAATGAAAAATTTAATAAAGACTTATCCCAAAAAAGAGCTCAGGCTACACGAGATTACTTTTTAGAACAAGGAATTTCACCAAAACAAATTTTTGCAAAAGGCTACGGAGAATCAGTTCAAATTGTAAAATGTATTCCCGAAGAAAGTTGCACCGAGGAAGAGCATGAACTCAATCGAAGAAGTGAATTTGTCATTAAAAGTTTGTAAATAAAAATCCCGATACTGTAATTAAAAGTATCGGGATTTAGTTTTTGATGCAATAATTACCTTAAAACAGCTCCCAGTTCTGTTTCAAAATTAATTTGTAATTTATTCATAATTTTATCAATCTGCACATCAGTCAATGTTTTAGCATTGTCTTGAATCGTGAAACTCAATGCGTATGATTTTTTTCCGTCTGGAAGATTATTTCCTTCGTACACATCAAATAAATTGATGTCTTTCAAAAGTGTTTTTTCTGTTTGACGCGCAAGTGTATAAATGCTATCATACGTTACGGCCTCATCAATCAGTAGTGCTAAATCTCTTCGAACTTCAGGATATTTTGGAATGTCAGAATATTTTATTTTCGTAGCTATCAATTTTAAAATTAAATTCCAGTTAAAATCTGCAAAAAACACTTCTTGTTTGATTCCAAAATGTTTGCTAATCGATTTTTTAACTACTCCTAATTCAACTACTATTTCGGTTCCTACACTAATCGCAATTCCCTCTGCAAAAACATCCGAAGTTACGGGTATGTTTAATGTTTTTTGAATGCCAAGTCTTGAAAGGACTCCATTCACATATCCTTTAAACATAAAGAAATCCGATGGTTTTTGTTCGTTTGTCCAATTTTCCGGAGTGCTGTTACCAGAAAGAAATAAACTCAAATGTTTTTTCTCCTCGTATCCTGCAAGATAATTGTGATAGGTTTTCCCAAATTCAAATAACTTCAAATCGGCATTTTTACGATTGATATTATACGAGATCGCTTCGAGTCCAGAAAATAACAACGATTGACGCATTGTAGCTAAATCGGCACTTAAGGGATTTAACATTGTCACATTGTTAGCTGGATTCAAAACCTCTGAAAGTTCTACATACGAAGCAGATGTTAGAGAGTTTGCCATCATTTCATTAAATCCTTGGGAATTCAATTGTGAGGCAATCACATTCTGTATTTTATAATCTTCGTTTCTAGGTGACTTTGAAACTGTAGCATTCAATTTTTTAGAAAAGTCAATGTTGTTGTATCCGTACACCCGTAATAATTCTTCAATCACATCAATTTCTCTTTGAACGTCAACGCGATACGATGGAATAGTCAATCCTAATCCTGCATCGGAAACGCTATTGACTTTAATGTCAAGTGAAACTAATATTTTTTTAATCGTATCTTTTGGTAATTCTTGACCAATGATTTTAGCTACTTTACTAAAGTTCAAAAACACAGAAAAGTCCTCGATTTTCTTAGGATACACATTGACTACATCTGACGTTATTTCACCTCCAGCTACTTCTTGTATTAATAGAGCGGCGCGTTTCAACGCATATTCTGTAATGTTGGGATCAATTCCTCTTTCAAAACGGAACGAAGCATCGGTATTTAATTGATGTCTCTTTGCAGTTTTACGAATACTTACCGGGTTAAAGTAGGCGCTTTCTAAAAATATAGCATTGGTGCTTTCTGAAACCCCCGATTTTTTACCACCAAAAACACCAGCAATGCACAAAGGTCCTTTTTCGTCGCAAATCATTAAATCTTCCTCGTGAAGTGTTCTTTCGATATCATCAAGAGTAGTAAATTTTGTGCCTGCAGGTAATGTTTGCACTATTATTTTACCATTAATTTTTGAAGCATCAAACGCATGTAGTGGTTGTCCCAATTCGTGTAAAACATAATTTGTTACATCTACAATATTATTTTTCGGATTTAATCCAATAGCTTTAAGCCTGTTTTGCAACCAAGCTGGAGAAGGTTTTACTTGAATTCCCGAGATGGTAACCCCGCAATATCGGGGTGCAAGTTTAGGTTCTTTTAAATCAATATCAATTTTGAGTGTTCTTTTGTCTACTCTAAAATTACTAACAGAAGGTGTGATAAGCTCTACATTTACACCATTTTGGAGCATACCCGCTCTTAAATCTCTAGCAGTTCCTAAATGACTCATCGCATCGGCACGATTGGGTGTTAATCCAATTTCAAAAACTTCGTCATTTTCTATTTTAAAAACCGGTGCCGCAGGAGTTCCCGGTGCTAATGTTTCGTCCAAAATCATAATTCCGTCATGGCTTTCACCAAGACCTAATTCATCTTCGGCACAGATCATTCCATGGCTTTCTTGTCCACGAATTTTTCCTTTTTTTATTGTAAAAGCAGCACCAGTTGCATCGTATAAAATAGTTCCTATTGTTGCAACAGGTACTTTTTGTCCTGCAGCAACATTAGCAGCACCGCAAACAATTTGTACAGGGACACCATTTCCTAAATCTACGGTAGTTATTTTCAGTCGGTCGGCATCTGGATGCTGTATGCAAGTAAGTACATGTCCTACAACAATTCCTTCCAAGCCGCCTTTTACCGATTGGTATTTGTCAACAATTTCTACTTCCAGACCTAAATCAGTTAGTAAAGCTGCTGTTTCTTCCGATTTACAGTCTATTTTAATGAATTGTTTTAACCAGTTATAAGATATTTTCATCTGTCAATTTTAATGAGAGTACATCGTCAGTTCGACCTTAAGTCTCGGATGCAAATATAATTAATGTTTCTTGAGGTTCAAAGTGAGTAGAGAACAAAGTTTTAAAACCTTTTTAAAGCAGAATTAGGCAATTTTACAGCAATTCTTCCACATGTTTTTTGATGTTCTCAGCAATTTTATGAGTTGGTAAATCATTTTCATCGCTTCCAAAAGGATCTTCAATTTCCTCAGCAATTAACTCTAAACTTGCTAATACATAAAAAATAAATACCACAACCGGAACTACATAATAACCCAAATTGAAAGAATATCCAAAAGGCAATGTCATCACGTAAAAGAAAATGAATTTTTTAAGGAAAGCGCTGTAAGAATATGGGATAGGGGTGTTTTTTATTCGTTCGCAAGCACCGCAAATATCAGTAAATGATTTTACTTCTTCGTTTAAAATAATCAGTTGATCGCCAGTTATTTTTTTGGAATCATACAAATCATTAATTTTTTGAAACAACATTTTTGCGACTTGATTGGGTTTGTGTTTGTGATGATCAATCTCTAAATCAACACCATCAAACAACTGCTGGCTTGTCTCTTCATCCTTTAAATGATTATGTAAAATGGAAGCATAACCGGGAATCATTTTTCGAAAGTATTTGCGATCTTTTTCGTCATGCAAAATTGCAGATAATTTAATGGCAAAATTACGGCTATTATTTACTAATGCACCCCACATTTTTCGTCCTTCCCACCATCGATCATAAGCGGTATTAGTTCTAAAAACGAGTAGAAGCGAGATCACGAAACCAAGCATTCCGTGCATGATGGTAATATTTTTCACATAACTAGTATCGGCTAACTTCCAATATTCAACTTCTAAATAACCAATAACTCCAGAGTAAACTCCAATAGCAAACATTATTGGCATTAATGTTCTAAAGGTGTCAGCTTTATGAAAACGAAAAATAAATGTAAACCAATCTTTTGTATTGTATGAAACCATTTAAGATACTTTTTTTAGCAAAAGTAAATTAAAAATTAAGATTTCCTGCCAACTCGCGAAGTGCAATTTCAGATAATTTTCCTTGGAATTGCGCATTACTGTAACGCACTTTGGCATTCACATAATTTAATTGTGCTGTCCTGAATTCTAAAGTTGTTATAGTCCCAATTCTGAATTTATCTAAAGTAATATTTAAATTTTGTTTGGCTATAGCTTCGTTTTTTTCTTCTAAAGCAATCAACTCTAAATTAGTTATATACGTTTGATACGAAGTTGCCAACTGCGCATTTAAAGCTAAACTTTGCTGGTCTATATTAAGTTTAGAGTTTTCAATTTGAATTTTAGCAATTTTTTCATTTCTATTTTGTG
>JAYTBZ010000294.1:0-6643 GCA_043736705.1 Flavobacterium sp.
CAATTGATGGAGAAGAAACCATCGAAAGAATTAAAAAAATCAATTTAATTTTAGACCAATATCTCGACAAATAAACGTTCTTTACAAAAACTAAGATACTGCCTACATTAGTTCATATTTGGTAAACTCAACACTAACAATTTAGAATGAGCAAATCATCGTTACTATAGCAAGCCAATTCAGTTTGGAAGCTTGAACAACGAGTTAGCTCAAAACTTGTCTTTTCGAGTTTATTCAATACCTCTAATGTAGGCTTTTTTATATATAAATTTTAACAAACATGGACAACATAGTAACGATCATTATTTCAGGAATTATAGGTATTACAGGAGGTTTTGCTATTGCAAAACTGATAGAAAAAAGTAATATTTCAAACTTAATCAAAAACGCAAAAAAAGAAGCAGCATCCATATTGAAAGATGCAAATCTTGAAGCTGAAAATATAAAGAAGGATAAAATTCTTCAAGCAAAGGAAAAATTTATTGAATTAAAATCGGAACACGAACAAGTTATATTATCTCGTGATAAAAAAGTTGCTGAAATAGAAAAAAGAGTTCGCGATAAAGAATCTCAAATTTCTAATGAATTATCGAAAGCTAAGAAAGTAAATGATGATTTTGAATCTAAAACTTTAGAATACACAACGAAAATTGAAAATCTAGACAAAAAACAAATTGAAGTTGATAAATTGCATAAAAGTCAATTGCAACAATTAGAAGTCATATCTGGATTATCTGCTGAAGAAGCAAAAGATCAATTGGTGGAAGGATTGAAAGCAGAAGCTAAAAGTAAAGCAATGTCTCATATTCAAGATACTATTGAAGAGGCTAAATTAACGGCCCAACAAGAAGCTAAAAAAATCATTATCAACACGATTCAAAGAGTAGGTACAGAAGAAGCAGTAGAAAACTGTGTATCCGTATTCAACATTGAATCGGATGATGTAAAAGGTAGAATCATTGGTCGTGAAGGTAGAAATATACGCGCACTAGAAGCTGCTACTGGAGTTGAAATCATTGTAGATGACACACCAGAAGCGATTATTCTTTCTTGTTTTGATCCTGTACGTAGAGAAATTGCACGTCTAGCGCTACATAAATTGGTAACTGATGGTAGAATTCACCCAGCTCGTATTGAGGAAGTAGTTGCTAAAACTGCTAAACAAATTGACGATGAAATTATAGAAGTTGGTAAACGTACCGTTATCGATTTAGGAATTCACGGATTACATCCTGAATTGATTAAAGTAGTAGGACGAATGAAATACCGTTCTTCTTACGGACAGAATTTATTGCAACACTCGCGTGAAGTTTCTAAACTATGTGGAATCATGGCAGCTGAACTTGGCTTGAATGTAAAACTGGCTAAAAGAGCTGGTTTGTTACACGATATTGGTAAAGTACCAGATGCCGAAAGTGATTTACCACACGCTTTATTAGGAATGCAATGGGCTGAGAAATATGGTGAAAAAGAAGAGGTTTGTAACGCTATCGGAGCGCATCACGATGAGATAGAAATGAAATCATTATTGTCACCAATTATTCAGGTTTGTGATGCTATATCAGGAGCAAGACCAGGAGCACGAAGACAAATATTGGATTCTTACATTCAACGTTTAAAAGATCTTGAAGAAGTAGCTTACGGATTTAGTGGCGTGAAAAATGCTTACGCAATTCAAGCTGGTAGAGAACTTCGTGTCATTGTAGAAAGTGAAAAAGTTTCGGATGAAAATGCAGCCAGCTTATCATTTGATATTTCACAAAAAATTCAAACAGAAATGACCTACCCAGGACAAGTTAAAGTAACTGTGATTCGTGAAACAAGAGCAGTGAATATTGCTAAATAAATAGCTTTCTAAAATAAATAGAAAAGATGTATTGATATAAAATCAATACATCTTTTTTTATTGTATTAATTTCTTTGATTCTACAATGACTTTTTTCTAGGGTGGTAAGCATGTAAAACCTCCGTTAGAAACTTACGATCTAGATGAAGGTATATTTCGGTTGTAGTGATAGATTCATGACCCAACATTAATTGTATTGCACGCAAATCGGCTCCATTTTCTAAAAGATGGGTAGCAAAGGAATGTCGTAATGTATGTGGACTTATGGTTTTGTGCAAATTAATTTTGACCGCCAAATCTTTAATTATAGTAAAAATCATAGCGCGCGTTAGCTGCTTCCCCCTTCTGTTTAAAAATAGCGTATCTTCATAACCTTTTTGAATCGTAATATCTCCCCGAGTAGCATCTCTATAACCTTGAATGTAATTTTGAGTCACCTCACTTATTGGAACAAAACGTTGTTTATTCCCTTTTCCTGTTACTTTTATGAATCCTTCCTCAAAGAATAAATCTGAAATTTTTAAAGCTATTAGTTCAGAAACTCGCAATCCGCAACCATAAAGAGTTTCAAGCATGGCACGATTGCGCTCCCCTTCTTTTGTACTCAAATCAATGGCATCAATAAGAGTATCAATTTCCGTAACCGATAAAGTATCTGGAAGTTTACGACCCGTTTTAGGAGTTTCAATTAATTCTAAAGGATTGTCTTGTCGATAGTCTTCAAAAATCAAATAACTAAAAAAACTTTTGAGTCCTGAAATAATTCTAGCTTGAGATCGTGCATTGACCTCTTTTGCTACACTATAAATGAACTGCTGCATAGTCTCTTCACCAATTTTTAAAGGTGAAATGATAATTTCATTTTCATTTAAAAAAAGAAGCAAGCGTTCCACATCAAAAGTATAATTTTCGATGGTATTTTTTGATAAACCCCTTTCAATTTTTAAATAGGACTGATAACTTTTTATGCAGGAAATCCAATTCATAGCTACAAAGTAAAGCATTTTAAAGCATAAAAAAACCACGCCATAGACGTGGTTAAAATAAAACTATAAAAATTAATTTACTTACCCCATTTTCCTCCACCAACAAAAAATCCTAGGTGAATTCCTAAATAAGAATTGGAAATTGTGCCTTTGTTGTTTCCGCTCGCATCTTGCAAAGTAGATTTTGGTACTAGGTTATATTCTAATCCCATTCTGAATTTACCCCATTCAAATCCGCCTCGCACCAATCCACCCATTTTTCCACTTGCGTCTAAAGCAACATCACCATTTGATGTATTGCTATCAACCTCAACGTTAGCTATTGAATAATATCCAGCACCGCCTCCAATATAAGGAACAAAAGAAGTTCCAGCTGCATTAAAATAATAATCATAAGTCCCTACGTAAGAACCATTAGCCGAAATTTTAGCACTCTGAGTATCCCCTTCTCCTTGAATATCACGCACCATAGCAGCAGCACCAATGCGTAAACCCACATTCATATTGTCTTTAATGTTGTACTTAGGTTCAATAGAGAATAAAATTCCTCCACCTCCATTAGAAGGTACGGTATATCCTAAATCTAACCCAACTCTAAATCCACCCTCTTTTTGAGAATAACTATTTGCAAAAGAAAATACAGCAATAGCTGTCAAAATAATTTTTTTCATTTTGTTTATTTGTTTATTTGTTTGTTTGTTTGTTTGTTGATATGGGCGTAAAAATAAATAAAATACAAAGTAATAGACTTCTTACCTGAAATAAGTTATTAACAGGTTTTAGATTCCCTCCGTAAACAAAAAAACCTCCCGATTTGGGAGGTTTATATTGTATAAAACTAAGTTTTAGAATTTGTATGCTAATGATACCGATAAAACTGTATTTTTAATCTCATCATTTCCAGAATCTTTAGCAATATTAGACAACCCTAAGTTGTAACGAACACCTGCAGAAAGATTAGTTGTGAAATCATATCCAGCACCAAAATTGAAACCAAAATCAGTTGATTCAAAAGAATCTTTTACATCTTCCTCTGAACTAGAAGAATTAGTTCCATCTGTTGCCTCAGAATTCGCTTTTGCACTAAGTAAAAACCCAACTTGTGGACCTGCTTCTAAACTAAATTTATCAGCAACATAAAATTTAGCCATCACAGGAATGTTTAAGTAAGACAGATTCAATTTACTATCGTAATTGATTGTTGTTCCATTAAAAGTTTCTGAGTACTCCTCTTTTGCTCCTTGAGCAGAGAACAACAATTCAGGTTGAATAAAAAACTTATCAGATACTTTAATTTCTACCAAACCACCCACGTTGAATCCTATCAAAGAAGAATTATCTTCGATATCTCCTGCTAGATTAGCAAAATTTACTCCACCTTTAATTCCAAATTTTGTTTCTTGCGCATTTGCAAATCCAAAAGCAAATACAGCCGCAACTGTTAAAATAATTTTTTTCATGTTTTTGTTTGTTTGTTTGTTTGTTTGTTTGTTTGTTTTAATGGTGCAAATGTAAATTAAATCATACTTAAAAATAAAATTTTTTTATAAAAAAAAATAAATTAAATCTCACAATATTTAAATATTTGTAGCTCAAAAATTCATAACCAACTACATTTCTGAATGTTAAAAATAAGTCTTGTAACTGAATTTAGTGAGATGAGTAAATTCTAGAGATAAATTATTTTAAAAGATTATTCTTATAAAAAATATTGTAAAATAGTAAAATAATTAAGCTATAAAGTCTTTCAATGCAGAATTAATTATCTCTTCTAATTAGGAATTCAAATGAGTACTTCTACCCTGTTTTAATGCTTTATTTGACAAACCTCTATAAGAAATTAAGGATAAAAACGTGTTCTTCATTTAAAGTCATAAACAAATGATACTACCACAAATAATACTTAAAATGACATATGACTTGAAATTATAATAAAAAAGTAATTGATTGACAAACAGTATTTAAATGCTTATTTTCGACTATATTCTAAAAAAAACAAAAATTCCTATCGTCTCAGGTACACATTGGACTGGTTTTTGAACAAAGATTTTTAATAGGATTAAACAATATTATTTAAAGAATATAGTTTTAAATTAGTCCTAAATTTAATTAATAACAATAAATAAAATTATGAAAAGAATAATTCTATTAGCAGTAGTACTACTTGCCGTATCAGTAGATATGCAAGCACAATTAGTCAAGTTTGGCTTTAAAGGTGGTTTAAATTACGCAAATCAATCAGGAAGCAATATTACCGTGAACAGTGACAATTATAACACGGATGCAATTACCAGTTATCATGCTGGTTTAGTGGCGGAACTTAAATTAACAGATGGTTTTTCTATACAACCCGAATTATTATATTCGACACAAGGAGCAACGTATAAAAATGCTTTTGAAGAATTCAAAAATGAATTGGGATATTTATCCATTCCGGTTTTAGCAAAAATACATTTTAACAAAACCGTTAGTTTAGATCTTGGACCACAAGCATCTTTCTTATTGAGTGAGAGAAACGAATTTGATGTTAAAAATGCAGAAACGTTTGAATTTGGAGTAGCAGGTGGATTAACTCTAAATGTCACTAAAAACATTTTTCTACAAGGTCGCTATGTATTAGGACTTACTGAAGCTTCAAAAGAAGCCGAAGTTAAAAATTCAGTACTACAAATTTCAGCAGGATTCACATTCTAAGAATAATAAAAATTAAATTTATCAAAACCGTTCTATAAATTGGAACGGTTTTTTTATTTTTACAAAAACAGTAATTATGAAAATCAGTATTATTAATGGCCCAAACCTTAATCTTTTAGGCAAACGGGAACCTGCGGTTTATGGAAGCGAAACTTTTGAAGAATATTATAGTACTTTACAATTAAAATTCCCATTTGTGAAATTTTCTTATTTTCAAAGTAATATTGAGGGTGAATTGATAGATAAAATTCAAGAAGTTGGTTTTTCATCCGATGGCATTATCATAAATGCTGGCGCATATACACACACTTCTATAGGTATTGGAGATGCAGTGAAAGCTGTTACCACTCCAGTGGTTGAAGTCCATATTTCGAATACGTTTTCTCGTGAAAGTTTTAGACATCAATCTTATATTTCAGGAAATGCCAGAGGTGTTATTTTGGGCTTTGGATTAAAAAGTTACGAGTTAGCAATACAGTCTTTTCTATAGTTTTTAGCTATAATATTCATCCCTATAAATGTTTAACAAATATTTAATACGGTCTTTTTAAACTTCTTTTATTTTTGTGAAAGAAAAAACTTTCATGAAAAAACACTACCTACTTTTAATTTTCTTAGTCTCTATTACCAACTATGCTCAAATAAAAGGAACCGTTTCTGACGACAAGGGAAATCCATTGCCTTTTGTTACTGTTTTTCAAGAAGATACCTATAATGGTACGACTTCTAATGAGATGGGAAAATACGAACTAAACCTAAAAAAAAATGAAAAACAAACAGTTGTATTTCAATTTTTAGGTTTCAAAACACAAAAAATAGCGATACAAACCGATAAATTACCCTATACTTTTGATGTAAAAATGATCGAAGAAAGCTTTTCTTTGAACGAAGTTGTGATTAATCCTAAAATTAATCCAGCAATAGCTATCATAAAAAATGCAATTGCTAGCCGGAAAGAAAACACAAAAAAAACAGCTCGCTTCCATGCCGACTTTTATTCTCGAGGAATTTTCAAACTAAAAAATGCACCTAAAAAAATATTAGGCCAAAAAATTGGAGATTTAAACGGCTCTTTGGATTCTACTGGAACAGGTATTATTTCATTATCGGAAACATT
>JAYTBZ010000295.1:0-6632 GCA_043736705.1 Flavobacterium sp.
TTCCTTGGGTAATTCATAATTTTTAAAAAAGTAACGCAAAGCATCATATTCAGCAATAAGTGGTACAGATGGATGATTATCATCAGTATAATACTTCCATTTCCAGTCCAGCTTATTACTTTTACTTTTATTGAGTATTTCGCGGAATTGAAGATTATCCCTTACATGTAAATTCTCATTTGCCGTATCTTTTGCCACTCTGATAGTATCCATTTCCTTATTCATAGTATTTGCTGACGCAAAGAATAGTTTTTTTCCTGTATATTCCTTTTGTTCCAAAACAATCGCAGCTTGTTTCATGATGGTTTTATTATCCCACCAGATAGTCGGGTCAATCGCTACATAAGAATTGAATAATTTAGGATTATTAATAAGGGTATTTATCACCATTAAGCCTCCCAAAGAATGACCAACAAACATTCGGTAGGGTTCAGTTTTATAGTGAGAATCAATATAAGGGATTAATTCTTTTTCGATAAATGAGATGAATTTTTCACCACCTCCTGAATTTTTAAAATGAGCAGTATCTTGTTCTCCATTCGACCACGACGTGCTATTGGTAGGTGTTAAATCCCTAACTCGATCGGTATTAACTATTGCCACTACTATCATTTCGGGCATCTTACCAATGGCACTTAAATATTGTACCATACCAGTTGTTGAATGGAAAAATGAGTTGCCATCTAAGAGATAAATTACCGGATAACGGGTTTTACTGTCAACACCTCCTGAAGTAGGTGTATAAACCAATAGGTCTCTTTTCTCATTTAATATGGTTGATTGAATGGTCTCCATAGTACCGATAGAGATTTTGTTATCGTTTTGGTTGGAAGCTTGTCCGAAAATAAATAGAGGAAGAAAAAGAAGAATGTAAATAATGTTTCTCATAATTTTTATGGTTTGTTGACGGTTAAGTAGACGCTAACATTTGGCCACTTGGCGATTGCTGTAAATTCGTAAACGCTAATTCTAGCTAACTCAAAATGGCTGTTATACACAGTTTTTTGGGGCTTGTGCCTGATGGTTTGATACTACAGCTGGATTATAAAATCCAGGGACATTTGCGCAACATTTACGAAAAATCTATGTTATTTTAGGAATACTTTGCGTAGCTGAAAATTCTTCAGTTAGTGAAAAATCCTTTGTTCGCCTAACATGTCATTTATGTTTTTAATATGTTTTTCAGTAATTTTCTTGCTATTACCATTTTCGACTGCTGTGGATAAAATATCTACAACATCACGCTTACTTTTGTAATTTGCAGGTTCATTTTCTTTGATAATCTTTTTCACAACATCTATTACTCTTGGTGATTTCGTTAAAAAAGTATTGTTTGGAATAAAGCTAACATCTCTAAACTGGCAATCTCCGTAAAATACTACTACTGAAAAAAATTGAATATTTTGAAAATCAGTTAGCGTTGTTTTTAGATTTTCAACATGTTTTTTATTTTGAAGAATTGGATTATAAAAGTAATACTTGTCTTTTCCGTAAGCTAAAACTTGTGTCCATTTATTCTGATTTCCAGTTCCAAAAATCCATCCGCTATATTTTTTAACTTCAAATACTATTATTCCAACTTTTGTGGCAAGAACCAAATCAATTTGAGAATAATTTCCATTTCTATTCTCAAGATATAAATCGTGAAAAATAGTTTGCGCCAGAAATCCTGCTTTTAAAAGTTTTAAAACTAATTTTCTTTCAGTTTTAGTTCCTCGATGAGATTTCGTAACAGTTTCTAATAATTTTTTATCTCTAATGTAGAAAAAGATAAATATAAAAATTGCTACTATAATTACTCCACCGATTATCATAAAATATTATTTTGAAGTTGTTATTTTGATTACTGATTTTTCATCATTTTCCGGTAACGTTCTGTCACTGGAGCGGGTTTAGTACTAAATTAAGACCATTCTTTGGATTTGCCAAATCTTCTAAATATAAATCAAATCCCATTAAGCTTATTGCCCAAATTGCTTTTAGCGTGTATTATCAGGAGCAATTTTATTTAGTTTTAAGAGAAGTTACAATTTCATCTGCTGATTTTTCCCAATTAGCTCGCAGTGTTTCAATGCAATTAAAGGAGAATAATAAAACTTTTCCATCAACAATTGTGAAAAAGTAATAATTGAAAATTTTTTGGTCAATTGCTTGTGTTATAAATTTGAAATATCCAACTTTCTTACCATTAATAACTTTTACCCCACCATTTAAAACTTTTAATTCAGGTCTGTTTTTTTTTAACTGTTCGATTTGGAAATCTTTCCATAAGTCCAATTGACTTTCTGATGCAGACTGGTTTGTAGTGTCCACAATAAGATTAACTCCTCCATTTCTATCTGATACTACAAATGTTGGTTTCGGTTTGTTATTATATTTTAATGTCCACATTTCATCAGTCATTTTAGTTAATTCCGTCGGGGAATTAAATTCGACTTTTCCATTTAATAAATTTACTTTTTCCATTGTAATTTGGGCAAAACTTACAAATGGAATTAATACTGCAACTGATAAAATTGCTCTTAAATTGTTTTTTCTCATTCTGTTTTATATACGTTTTATGTTATTGTTTCTGCCAATGTTCTGGCACTACAGCTGGTTTGGCACTAAGTTAAACCCATTGTTCGGATTTGCCAAATCATCCCAAATACAAAACCAACTTCCCTTTAAGCCTATTACCCAAATCCGTTGTATCAAATGTTGGCAACTGGCTTTACAGATTACATAATAAATGAATCACCTTTTTAGCGAAAAATGGCCTTTAAAATTTCTGCCATTTCCTAGTTCAACTGTAAACCAATAATCTGAAGAAAACAATTTTTCTCCATTGAAAGTCCCATCCCATCCAATATCATTATACATTAGCTTTTTTAGGAATTTTCCAAATCGGTCAAAAATAGTAGTAACCGAATTAGGAAACTTCTCTACTCCCAGTATATGCCAATATTCATTATAGCCATCATTATTTGGAGTGAAAAATTTAGGATAATCTATGAGTACAATTTCTCGTTTCTCAAAGCCACAACCTTTTTTATCTCTGACTTGAACCTCATATACTCCTCCTGAAATATTATTAAAAGTGTTGTTGTTTTGGAAATTAAATCCGTCAATAGAATATTCAAAATCACCATCGCCAGAAGTTATAATTTCAATGTAATTGTTGTCTGAAACATCTTGAATTTTAATTTCGTTAATTTTAGGCAGAGTTGATCGAACTAAATTAAATGAAAATGAATTTTCGCAGGATATTTCATTGTTTATTTTAGTAACTCGAAGAGTATAAATCCCTGCATCTATTAAATTTACTTCAAACGAATTAGAAATTACTGAATTATCTTCATATGTCCATTCCCAAGAATCGAAAGTTAAATCGGTTGTTATTTTTAATGAAGGTTCTAAATCACATAAAAAATATTCTTTTTGTAAATTAATTTCAGGTAAATTATTAACGACTAGTTTAAAACTGGTTTCAGAAAAACATAATGGATTAGATTCATTCTCCACTCGTACATTAATAGTTTGAGACCAAGCAATCGTATTTTGATATTTTATGGGTAAAGGACTTGGTAATTTATTTCCATTTTCATCCTTATAAGATATACGGTAACCAGTTTTGTTCGCTATCAATTGACTTTCAATTGCTGAAGTGTCGAAATGAGAAAACCCGTTGCCCTCATCGCAAGCGTATACCGTTTTAGGTTGATTAATTAAGGGTTTAGTTGATGTTATTAAATTTAAAAATGTTTGAGAATAACAATTTGTTTGAGGGTTTAAAACTCTTACAGTTAAGGTTTCTAGGTTTGCCACAGTATTAGTAAATGGATTTGGTAAAGGACTTGGAAGTTGATTCCCATAAGTATCAAAATAAGTTACATTCATTCCTGTTTGATTTCCTAAAACATTGGACTCTACATTTGAAGTATCAAAATATTCCGAAATACCATCATTATTATCGTCACAACCAATAATCTCTTGTAATGAATTTGTTTTTGGTAAAACACTTACTATTAATTTAAAACTTGATTCGTTTAAACAATTTGTATTTGTATTTATGGCCTTTACTTTTATTTTTTCTTCATTGATGATTAAATTTGGAATTGCAGCTAATGGATCTACAATTTTTTGTCCGTTTTCATGATAAAATTCTACTTTAATATTTGTGGCACTTCCAATAATTAAATTTTCTACAGGCTTTAGATTAAATTGTCCAAAACCATCAGTATCGTTATCACATACAATTAGATCAGAAACAGCAGATAATTTTGGTAACGGGTTTACAATTAAATCAAAAGTAGTTTCAGAGTAACAGCATAGATTATCCTTATGACTTACTCTTACCGTTATTGTCTCTTTATCTTTTATGCTATTGGTAAAAGGATTTGGTAATGATGTATATTTATTTCCCTTTCCATCTATGAATGTAACGACTTTATCTGTTTGTCCACTTAAAACCTGTTGTGTGATCAATGAAACATCAAAAGATTTTGAAATACCTGTAGCAGCTTCATATTCACATGCATAAATATTGTTGATTCCGTAAGCTTTTGGTGGTTCTTTTACATCAATTGTTTCCGTTAAAACTTCTATTGTACCATCTTTTGAAGTAACTGTAGCAGTAACTGTATATTTTGCATCTATTGAAAAATCATGAAAAGGAGATAAATCTGTAGATGTATTATTTACTCCAGAAGCTGGATCATCAAAATTCCAAACAATTGAAGCTACTTTTGATGCATCATCAATACTAAATTCTTTTAAAAATTCAGAGCAGATATTCGAAAAATTCATTTCGAAATGATTCGAAATATTTTTCACATTTCCAGTTACATTGATATAGAAATTAGCGTTTGCTATTCCGTCATCGATAGTAGAGAAATATTGGTTATATCCAATATTAGGTGAGCGATTACAACCTTTAAACCAAGAAATACCAATGTCTTGTGTAGACCCACCTATAAAAGCAGCTGTTGACCCACCACCTAATGCTGAGTTATTCCCTTTTTCAACTTCTACTAGTATTCTTTCGATACCGGCAGACACCTTAACCGGAGTTATAAAATCTATTTGCATTATTTGAGAGTCACTGCCTATAGCAGGAGGAAGGTTAATTACCTGACTACTACCAATTAAATCTGTTTCTGAAAAAGAAGCTGGAAAATTCGCATCGATTTTATAAATATTAAATTTAGCTGTGGCTCCCCATGCTGTTCCATTTACGGCAACCTGACCAGAAGTTATTGTAAATTCCTCTTTGGGTGATATCCCAAAATCTCTCAAGTTAAAATCTCTAGCCCAGTAAAAAGTTTGTCCGTAACAAGCATACATATCTGTTTTTACTAGATCATCACATACGTTGTGAGTTATTCGGGTTATTGAACCTTGACTTTTTGAATTAGAAACTTCTCCTTTTACCGTAATATAAAAATTAGCATTAGGTACAGGAATCGTTAAATCTGTTGTTGTGACTAAACGTTGGTTTTCATTACAACCTTTATACCAAGATTCTCCTCTGTCACCTTGTGTACCAGCTATAAAAACTTTTGCAGATGTATAATTAGTGTAGTCCATCTGTTTACCTACTATTACTAATATTTTTTTAACGCCTGCGGGAACAATGATAGGTTGATAAAAATCTAATTCCATAATTTCTGGATTACCATTTATGGCTTTAGTAGCTATTGCGCCACTAGTTCCTAATAAAGGCTTGTCGAAGTAAGAATTATAGATATCGGGGAATCTTTCATCAACTATATAAACTGAAAAATATAATTGTGAACCAATATCTGATTGAGTAATTCCAATTTGTCCTGACTTGATAACAAATTGTTCATTTGGTGCAATACCAAAATCGGATAGATTAAATACTTTACCCCAAGTTTCTTCTTCTAGGCAGGAGTACATATCATTCTTTATTAGTGTTGAACCAATATTATTAGTAAGTGTTATTTGAGCATTTACATATTGAAAGGACAAAACAAGTAGAAATAAAGCTACCGTTTTAAATGTGTTTTTTTGAGTTAATGTCATTATTGGTTGATGTTGTTTTTCAGATTGTTGTCAACTTTTATATACGTCTGCATCTGCACCACTTATAACCCCAAAATAGGATATATAAGTATGATGAACCTCATCCTTTATTTATTTTCAAATATATAAATAAATCGCTGAAAATACTGATAAAACACTTTAGTAGTTTATTTATTTTCCAACATAGATTCTTTGGGTACAGGATTAGTATGGGAAACCGTAAACAAAGTTATGTATCGCAAAATTCCTAGCCCCGACCGCAGCGGAAAGCCTATACCGGTTGAAAATTACTTTTTTCTGGTGTTGGCAGAGCGACCAACGGAAGCTCCTGCCAGTGGCTAGAAAAAGGGTTTGAAACCAAATAGCTTGCAGCATAGGGCGGGTGTAGCTCCTGTAAATGAGGTGCAAAAAAATTCCCCAACTACTTTCGTAATTGGGGAATGTAATAGTAAGGAATTGAAACGGTTATTAGTTCACCAATACCCATTGTCCTGAAGCGATAAGGCTCTCGGCTTTTTTGTATTTCATTTCTTGTGTTTGTCCGTTGGCCACATTTTGAATGGTCACGGTATCGTTGCGATTGATTTTAGGCATATCGCGCACAA
>JAYTBZ010000296.1:0-3034 GCA_043736705.1 Flavobacterium sp.
TATTATTCATTTTAAGCTCTTGTATAGCTTCACTAAAAAAAGTGCGATCATCTTCGTCATCGTCAGCTAAAAGAATATGCATTGAATCTTGGTGTGTAATCATACAATAGTAAGGTGTTTTTATAATTTTTATGAATCGCTGTTGGATAACTCCCTTTTTTTACTCACAATTCTTTTAAACATAGAAGGCGTCAATCCAGTAACTTTTTTAAACTGAGTAGATAAATATGCTACACTACTATAATTTAACTCGTGAGAGATTTCAGTTAATGTAAGTTTTTCTTCAATGATCATTTTTTTTGCTCTCTCGATCTTCTGAATTATAATAAAGTTCTCAATAGATGTAAAAGTATATTCCGAAAAAACATTGGTAATATATCCGTATCTAAAGTTCAATTTATCTGACAAATATTGAGAAATCGTTATGTTTGGAAATTTATCTTTTTCATAGACAATCTCAATAATAGCATCTTTAATTTTTTGGATTAATTGCCCTTTTGGGTTATCAATAATCTGTATTCCATACTTTGACAAACTCACTTGAAGTTTGGTCAAAACATCTTCAGAAACAGTATCCTTAATTTCAATTTGTCCTAAATCCAATAACTGATATTTAATATCAAATTTTTCTAATTGTTCTTGTAATATTGTCTTACATGCAATATTTCCGTCATAATTAAAATTGAGTTTCATATCAATAAACAATTGTTAAAGTTAAAAATTAAAGTCTAAAGAAAGTCAAAAAATACTAATCTACCAACAATTAATTTAATTTAATTTTAAAATCTGGATTGCTTAGTGAACCTTCAAATTAATAACCAAGTTGGTGCGATTCTTGCACCATTTGCTGCAAAGTAAAAACTATAACAAGATAAACATACCCTAAAAATTACCCATGAATGGTTTCATTTTTACCATAATTTTTTATGATATTTTCTTCGAATGAAAGCCATTCTCTCCAACGTTTTTCTACCTCAACTCCTACGCCATATTTTCTCGCATACGTAATAAAAGTAGTGTAATGTCCTGCTTCACTCTCCATCAAATCTCTATAAAAAACAGCTAATTCTTCATCTTGAATATTTTCAGAAAGTACTTTGAAACGCTCACAACTTCTGGCTTCTATCATTGCAGAAAACAATAACCGTTCCACTAAACTGGATACTCTGCTTCCATCAGAGCTTTTTTTCATATATAAATACAATTCATTCACATACTCATCTTTACGTTCTCGCCCCAGTTTCAAGCCCCGTTTAATAATGATGTTGTGTACTTGCTCAAAATGATCGATTTCTTCTTTGGCCAAAGCCAATAAATCCCTCACTAAATCTTGATGCTCTGAATTGTTTGTAATAATGGTTATAGCATTTGTAGCTGCTTTTTGTTCGCACCAAGCGTGATCTGTCAAGATTTCCTCAATGTTTTTCTCTACAATATTAACCCATCTGGGATCGGTTGGTAATTTTAATCTTAGTACTGACATTTTAAAATTAGTTTAAGGTTTAAAAATTAAGATTCTCTTGAAAACGAAAAGAGTTTAAAGTTCTAACTTTTGCACAATACAAAACTTTAAACTTTAAACTCTTTAAACTTTTAAACAACAGTTTAGAAAACAAAAATAGCTCTTTCGCTCATCATTTCGTTCACTTCATTGGCAACTGCCTCAATAACTTCTTCGTTTGTATGATCTACCAATACTCTGTCAATTAAAGCAACAATAGTCTCCATATCTTCTTCAACAAGACCACGAGTGGTAATTGCTGCAGTTCCTACACGAATTCCTGAAGTTACAAATGGTGATTTATCATCAAATGGAACCATGTTTTTATTTACGGTAATTTCTGCTTTTACCAGTGCATTCTCAGCCTCTTTCCCAGAAATATTTTTATTTCTTAAATCAATCAACATCATGTGATTGTCTGTTCCTCCAGAAATGATTTTATAGCCTCTTTTAACAAAAGCATTTGCCATTGCATTAGCATTTTTTTGTAATTGCAACGCATAAGTAAAAAATTCATCTTTCAAAGCTTCACCAAAAGCTACTGCTTTGGCAGCAATAATGTGCATTAATGGCCCTCCTTGATTTCCAGGAAACACAGCCAAATCTAATAAGGAAGACATCATTCTGATTTCCCCTTTTGGAGTGGTTAAACCAAATGGATTTTCGAAATCTTTACCCATTAAGATTAATCCTCCACGAGGACCACGTAATGTTTTGTGTGTTGTTGTAGTAACAATGTGGCAATGTGGTAATGGATCATTCATCAACCCTTTGGCGATAAGCCCCGCTGGATGCGAGATATCAGCTAACAAGATAGCACCAACACTGTCCGCAATTACTCTAAAGCGCTCAAAATCCATATCACGAGAATACGCCGAAGCTCCAGCGATGATTAATTTTGGTTGCTCTTTAGTTGCTATTTCTTGTATTTTATCATAATCTAATCGTCCTGTTGCTGGATCTACACCGTAAAAAGAAGGGGTGTATAAACGTCCCGAAAAATTAACTGGTGATCCATGAGTAAGGTGTCCACCATGAGATAAATCAAAACCTAAAATTTTATCTCCAGGCTTAATACAGGCGTGGTAAACCGCAGTATTTGCTTGTGAGCCAGAGTGAGGCTGTACATTTGCGTAAGCTGCTCCAAATAATTCTTTGGCTCTATCAATAGCAATTTGTTCTACAACATCAACAACCTCGCATCCGCCGTAGTATCTTTTTCCTGGATATCCCTCGGCGTATTTATTCGTTAAAACAGAACCCGCAGCTTCAAGTACTTCGTCACTTACGAAGTTTTCTGATGCAATAAGTTCTAATCCGTGAATTTGTCTTTCTTGTTCTTCTAGAATAAGGTCAAAAATTTGTTCGTCGCGTTGCATTTTTTTGATTTTCGTTAATTTGATGCAAAAATACAAAAAAACGTTTGGTAAATAGTTAGATTATGATATATTTGATGAGTAATTTTTTAACAAAATAATTAACAAAATATGCCGATAACAGCTAACGATACCAATAGAAAATCATGGTTAGAAG
>JAYTBZ010000297.1:0-15049 GCA_043736705.1 Flavobacterium sp.
CGAGAAATACGAGAAACGAATTGAACAACTTACAGTAAGAAAAATTTTCTAATCATGGCTTTAGATAAAAACCAAATTGCAAAACGCATCGCAAAAGAATTGAAACACAACTACTATGTGAATCTTGGAATCGGAATTCCAACACTGGTAGCAAACTATATTCCAGAAGGTATTGACGTTGAATTTCAAAGCGAAAATGGCGTTCTAGGAATGGGACCTTTCCCTTTTGAAGGAGATGAAGATGCCGATCTAATCAACGCAGGAAAACAAACCATAACGACATTACCGGGAGCCAGTTTTTTTGATTCTGGATTTAGCTTTGGAATGATTCGTGGGCAACATGTTGACTTGACAATCCTAGGCGCTATGGAAGTTTCTGAAAATGGTGATATAGCCAACTGGAAAATTCCAGGAAAAATGGTTAAAGGAATGGGAGGCGCAATGGATTTAGTAGCTTCGGCAGAAAATATTATTGTAGCCATGATGCATGTAAATAAGGCTGGAGAATCTAAAATTCTTAAAAAATGTACGTTGCCTTTAACGGGCGTAGGTTGCGTTAAAAAAGTTGTTACTGAACTTGCTGTACTCGAAATAACTCCACAAGGATTCAAGCTGCTAGAGAGAGCACCAGGAGTAACCATAGAACACATTATTGCTTCAACTGAAGCAACCTTAATTATTGAAGGTGAAATCCCAGAAATGATACTCGATTAAGACTGTCTTTCACCGATATGAAAACTAAAAAATACATCCTATAGACGGATGTATTTTTTTTGACATTGCTTTATAGTATTTATATTCGTTGTCAATTCTTAAAAAAATATAAATACACCTCTGTTTTCTTTCTTAGAATAACAATACTAAAATATATTTTAACAAAATATTAATAATTTATAGTTTTTTTGTTAAATTCGCAACCATGTTTAAATCTATACTTTTAGACACCTAACCAAAACCCCAAACCAATGAAGACAAAATTACTCGGTAAAATTGCCTTGTTTGCCTCCGTTTCTTTTTTTGCAATAGAAGCACATGCGCAAGATGCAAACAAAAATGTAAAACAAAAAATTACAGATGAAAAAGGAAAACCTTCTTTAATCGTTTTTAATGAAAAGTCTACTTACAAATCCTCCGATGCTCAACAAGCATTCACAGAACAGTTAGGATTAAAAACCAATTCTAATTTTACTAAAACAAAATCCGAAACCGACAAATTAGGGATTTCTCATGAAAAATTCCAATTGTATCACCAAGGCTTAAAAGTAGAGTTTTCTACGTATACGTTGCACTCCAAGGCTGGGAAATTAGAATCGATGAGTGGTGATTTTTATGCACCTGAAAAAGCGAATACCACTCCTACTTTGACTAAAGATGAAGCTTTCGCTAAAGCATTAAAAAAAATAGGAGCTAAAAAATATCTTTGGGATTCACCTGAAGATGCAAAAATGATGAACTATCAGAAACCAGCAGGAGAGTTGATTTTACTTCCTTCAACAGAGCGTTCAACTTCAAAGGAAAAAGGAAACAATTTACGTTTAGCTTACAAATTTGATATGTATGCTTCCTTACCTTTAAGTCGTGGAGACTTGTACATTGACGCCGTTACAGGTGATGTTTTACTTTACAACGCCACCATCAAACATCTTGGGGAATACAGCCATGGAAATCGTACCAATACTACCCATGCAATAAAAGAAAAAACATCTGCAACTGCGGTAGTTATTGCAAATGCCGCAACACGTTATAGCGGTACACAATCGATACAAACTGCTCTAAGTGGGTCAACTTATATTTTATCTGATGCAACACGTGGTTTAGGAGTTCAAACCTATAACTCAGCTAGAACAGCTACTTATCCTACAACAAATTTTACAGATGTAGATAATAACTGGACCGCTGCAGAATTTAATAATACCAATAAAGACAACGGTGCTTTAGACGCACATTGGGGCGCCGAAAAAACATACGATTATTTTTCAAGTAAACATGGGCGTAATAGCTATGATAATGCAGGAGCAAAAATAAAAAGTTATGTTCATTACAACCTAATTGCAGCTGGATATCCAGACAACAATAATGCTTTTTGGAACGGTTCTGTTATGACTTACGGTGACGGGAGTGGTACCGGAGGATTTGATGTATTAACAGCATTAGATGTAGCTGGTCACGAGATAGGTCACGCCGTTTGTAGCAATACCGCTAATTTAACGTATCAAAACGAGTCTGGCGCAATGAATGAAGGGTTTTCGGATATCTGGGGAGCTTGTATTGAGTTTTCAGCTGCACCAACAAAATCTACGTGGTTAATTGGTGAAGATATCGAAAGAAGAACTGGTCGTGTATCACTTCGTTCAATGAGCGATCCTAACGCCGAGGGACAACCAGACACTTATAAAGGAACATACTGGTATGCAGGAACTGCAGATTCAGGTGGAGTACATACCAATAGTGGGGTGTTGAACCACTGGTTCTATATTCTAGCTGTTGGAAAATCAGGAACAAACGATATAGGAAGTGTTTATAATGTAACAGGTATTACAGTTGCCAAAGCAGAAAAAATAGCCTATCGTTTAGAAAGCGTTTATCTTACTGCAAGTTCAAATTACGCTAATGCTAGAACATACGGTATTCAATCAGCCGTTGACTTATATGGAGCTGGTTCTCCAGAAGTAATTGCTACTACAAACGCATTTTATGCTGTAGGAGTTGGCGCTGCTTATGCCGGCACAGCTGATACTACTGCACCGTCTACACCTGCAAGTTTAACTGCATCAGGAACGACTTCAACTACAACAAACTTATCTTGGACAGCCGCTACTGATAATGTTGCAGTAACCGGCTACAATGTATATCGAGGAACCAGCTTATTAACAACAGTTACTGGGACAACGTATGCCGTTTCAGGATTAACTGCTGCAACAGCCTATACTTTCACAGTAAAAGCAAAAGATGCTGCAGGAAATTTATCTGCTTCTAGTAATGTAGCAAGCGTTACCACATCTGGAACTACAGTAACCTACTGCGTTTCTAAAGGAAGTAATGCAACATCAGAATACATTGACTATGTAGCTTTAGGCGGAATTGCTAATACATCAGGTGCAAATGCAGGATACGGAAACTTTACAGCCTTGACAGGAAATGTGCCTTATGGATCAAACACTATTTTGTTTAGCGCAGGATTTAGTGGGTCTGCGTATACTGAATACTGGAAAATATGGATTGATTATAATAAAAATGGTGTTTTTGAAACAGCAGAGCAAATCGTTTCAGGATCTTCTTCAAGCAGTGCAAACCTAACAGCAACATTTACAGTTCCTACGACAGCTTTGTCTGGTCCTACTCGTATGAGAGTATCCATGAAATACAACGCTGCTCAAACCGCTTGTGAAACTTTTTCATATGGAGAAGTAGAAGACTACACCGTAAACATTGGTGGAGCAGCAATAGCAGGATTTACAACAAGTTTTGCAGATGGTTTAGGTGATGAAAATAATATATTTGAATATACTATGTCTCCAAACCCTACTTCTGACTTCTTAAATATTAAAATGGCAGATAATCGCAATGCTACTTTTAGTATTTTTAATTTCTTGGGTCAAAAAATAGAGACAGGGAAAATATCTGAAAACGCAATTAATGTAAGCAAATTAGCTTCTGGAGTATATCTCTTAGAAGTAAATGATGGTCAGAAAAACATCACTAAAAAATTCATTAAAGAGTAATATTTCATTTTAAATTCATTAAAAGGGGGCAGTTTATATAACTGCTCCCTTTTTTTATTTATAACCATAACGCATTAAAAATTTAATGATTACGATAAAAAAAGTAAGCTATCAGATACCTTACAATTCATTTGGCTTTAAAACACTATATGACAGAGAACTGAAGTCTAACATAATAGTTGTTTAGTAAGTAAAGGCGTTGGTTATCACGTTGAACGATGGTATAGAAACGATAGTAAAACTAATCAACAAGCTATCAATTGGTTTTAGTTTTAAATCAAAAAAAAGCCTCACGGTACTCTGTTAGGCTTAAATTTTATACTGTGAAATAATTTTATTTTGATTTTCATGATCGCTGATAGCGTCTTTTCATGTATGAAATCTTAGCATATAATTCATTTAAAAAAACCACGTCGCAACAAAAATGGCAGTAACTACACATATCACATCAACAATAAGCATCGTACCTAATGCGTAACGCGTGTTTTTGATGTTTACCGAACCAAAGTATACCGCAATTACATAAAACGTACTTTCGGCGCTACATTGAAAAATACTAGCCAATCTAGCAGTTAGCGAGTCGGCACCAAAAGTATTCATAGAATCGATCAAAAACCCTCTAGAACCCGCAGAACTAAATGGACGTAGCAGCGCTACTGGCAATGCATCTGTAATTTCTTTGCTTACTCCCATATTAGAAAAAATAAAAGCAATCCAATTGCTTATTATTTCAAATAAACCGCTGTTTCTAAACATGGAAATAGCAACTAACATTCCTAGAACATAAGGAAAAATTGTGACTCCTGTTTTGACACCATTGTTAGCTCCTACCACAAACGTCTCGAAAACAGTAGTTGATGCTTCTGTAAATTTCTTTTCATTTATAAAAGAAAAAATAAGCGTGAAGGCGATAATTCCAATTAAGATTAAAGCTGATAGATTTGATGTAAAGTAGTTTTTACCAATTAAGTCTAACTGATTCACGTATAATAACAACCCAATTATAGATGCTATTAAAGTGATCAAAACTATCACTAATGAAGCGCTTTTAAAATTGATTTTTTGTTTGATTCCAACGATTAAAAAGGCAGCGATAGTACCAATAAAAGAGGTGATAATACAAGGTAACATCACATCCGCAGGATTGCTGGCATTGGCTGCAGCTCTATAACCAATAATAGAAGTAGCAATCAACGTAAGCCCTGATGCATGCAAACACATGAACATGATTTGGGCGTCGCTGGCTTTGTCTTTTTCAGGATTTATTTCTTGCAAACTCTCCATTGCTTTTAATCCAAAAGGAGTTGCTGCAGAATCTAGTCCTAAGAAATTAGCAGCAAAATTCAGCGTCATGTACGATATAGAAGGGTGATTTTTTGGGATACTAGGAAATACTTTGACAAAAACTGGACTTAAGGCTTTTGCTAACTTACCCGAAGCACCAGAAATGATTAAAAGCTCCATCAAGCCACAGAAAAAAGCCAAGTAAGCCATCAATGGGAGCACTAAATCCAGTAAAGTACTTTTACACGTGGGCAACAAACCATCTGATTTTTGAACACCACTGTATATTTTTACCGTTTTGTTTTTGAAAACATAAGTCGTGTCTGCATTAAGCGAATCCCGATCAACAGTTATGGTTTGGTCTACCGCTGTTTTGATACTGTCTTTAATAAAAGCAGGGAGTTGCTCTACATATCTTTCAGAAATTAGAATTGGATCGTCTTTTTTTCCGTTTAATACGTGATCAATGGTGTAATTGTCTCCAGCAAATAAACTAAATACTACAAATACAATTGCCGATATAAAAATAACTAACCAAAATCTACTCAATACCATAACTTATAATTTTTGTAAATGTAATAAATCAATATTCAATGTCAATTGCAATGTCAATTGCAATAAAAGAATTTCAAAATTGTAATTCCCATTGAATTTTGATATTGCCATTGAATTTTCTTACACATGAATAATCTCGTCTTCAATAAGCAAATCTTCTCTACGTAAACGCAAAAAAATCTGTGCCACAGCGATTGTATCCTTCTCACAATACGTTACAATGCGATCAATATCTTTATCTACATAGAAAACATGACCTACTTGACTGCCGTCGATATCGCCTTTGGAAGATGGAATTCCAAGGACTTTACACATCAATTTTAAAGAAGTAAAATGCTTGTAATCGCCAAATTTCCACAATTCTAAAGTATCTAAATGTGGGATTTCCCAAGGTTTTTTTCCAAATAAATTGAGCTTGTTCGGAATAGCAATCTGGTTGATTATCATGCGTCGGGCGAGGAAAGGAATATCAAATTCTTTGGCGTTATGACCACACAAAACATGCTGTGGCTGGTTGAAATGTGTATTTAACAATGTATTGAAATCGAGTAATATTTTCTTTTCTTCCCCAAAAAAAGAAGTCACTCGAAAGTTGCGAATATCTCCTTTAATCGTAAAATAACCTACAGAGATACAAACTATTTTACCAAACTCAGCCCAAATTCCAGCACGATCGTAAAAATCTTCTGGACTGTACTCGTCTTTGCGCTGGTAATGTGTTTTTAGTTCCCAAAGTTCTTTCATTTCGTCATCCAAAGCATTGAAATTTTCCGTTTCTGGAACGGTTTCAATATCTAAAAACAAAATGTTATTGAGATTAATTTTTTCGATCATCAGCTATATTGGTTAGATTTATTGACTTTTTAGATTTTAGATTCAATACAATAATCGAATTTAATAAACTTGATTGATTTTTTTGAATTTGACACCATCTAAATTTCTAACAATCAAAAAAATATAGGAAGTTTATTTTTAAAACAGTCTCTGCTGTGCTGTTGGGTTTTCATGTTCCAAAAGCCATTTTTTGCGCCACAAACCACCAGCATAACCCGTAAGCGAACCATCCGTTCCGATGACGCGATGACAGGGCACCACAATCCACAACGGATTTCTCCCATTAGCGGAAGCTACAGCGCGAATCGCTTTGACGTCACCTAAAATTTTAGCTTGCTCCAAATAGGATCTCGTTTTTCCGAATGGAATATCTGTTAATACTTTCCAAACTTTTCGTTGAAATGGGGTTCCAAGTGGATTCAATTCGAGATTAAATTGTATCCGTTTTCCCTGGAAATAATCGTTAAGTTGGTTAACTGCCTCTTGTAAAACTATTGGAATGCTTTCTGATATAATTCCGTCATCAGTCACTGCAATTTTGGCAATTCCATTTTCATCACCTATGATTTCGGCAATTCCTAAAGGTGTTTTGATGCGAACTGTTTCCATTTTTTAAAGGTAAAAAAATAATTTGCTTGAGCTTAAAAGAAGGCATAAAAAAACCGTTCACCAGCTGGAACGGTTCTTGTTTGTAGCCCCGATAAAAGTGAAAATCCTTATGTGCCGGGGTTCGGCGCATAAGATTGCAACGGATAGCGGGATTTAGCTCCTAGAAAAAAATCTATTTCAAATGCGAATATACGTAAGCTTCTAGTGCTTTTAGCTCTTCATCTGACATGGCTTTTGTGATCGCAAAGTTTGTTTTCATGACTTCGTACTGGCTTGGATCGACAATGGGTTCGCCTTCTCCTTTTAAAAAAGAGACCATGTTAGCGTTTTTATCTTTGTAAATTTTAGCAATTTCTTGTAAACTAGGGCCTATAACCTTTTCAGCAACTTGATGACAAGCGACACAGTTTCCTTTACCCTCAAAAATTTCCTTTCCTAACGTTACTGGAGTTTGGGCAATTGTTTCCGTAGCCGTTGGATATAACGAGTTTTTTGGAGCTTCTTCTTTTTTACAAGATACAAGTGCCAAAATAATTGCTACAAATAGTATTTTTTTCATCTTTATTTGTTTAAAATTATTGCGGCTTCCTTAGCAAAATAGGTAGAAATTAAGCTCGCACCCGCTCGCTTGATACACATTAATTGTTCCATCATTATTTTATCGTGATCGAGCCAACCTTTTTCTGCGGCGGCTTTGATCATCGCATATTCACCCGAGACATGAAACACGGTTACAGGAACATTTACGGCATTTTTTACTTCGCGAACAATATCTAGATAGGCAATTCCAGGTTTTACCATCACCATATCAGCTCCTTCTTCTACATCCATCAAGGCTTCTTTAATCGCTTCGATGCGATTGGCATAATCCATTTGGTATGTTTTTTTATCTTTTGGCACTTCGACATTATCAACTGGTGCACTATCTAAAGCATCCCGAAAAGGTCCATAAAACGCTGAAGCATATTTAGCCGAATAACTCATGATACCTACATTATGAAAACCCGCAGCGTCAAGTCCTTCACGCAAACGCAAAACGCGCCCGTCCATCATATCGCTTGGCGCGACAAAATCGGCACCGGCTTGCGCATGTGAAACCGCCATTTTGACTAAAGCTTCGTTGGTTGCATCATTTTCTACATCACTGTTTGTTATAATACCGTCATGGCCATAAATAGAGTAAGGGTCTAGAGCTACGTCTGGCATTACAATCATTTCGGGACAAGCGGCTTTGATGGCACGAATGGCTTGTTGCATTAATCCGTTGGGATTCCAAGCTTCCTGACCTGTATTATCTTTTAAATTCTCGCTTACTTTTACATAAATATTCACCGCACGAATGCCTAAATCGAATAATTCATGAATTTCTTTTACCGTCAAATCAATCGAACGACGAAATATGCTTGGCATGGAGGGGATTTCCACTTGTATATTTTCGCCTTCAGCAATAAACATAGGAAACATGAAATCACTTGGACTTAAACTGGTTTCACGAACTAAGCTTCTTATGGATTCGTTCGTTCTTAATCTTCTGCCTCTGTGTAATGGGAACATATATTTTCGTTTAAAGTTAAACTTTAGTTTATTTTTTTAACCATTAAGAGATTAAGGTTCATTAAGGTTTTAAACTTAATTTTCCTTAATCTCTTAATGGTTAGACTATTTAAATCCAATTTATTGGATTCTCTAATACGTTTACTAATTTCTCTTCTTCGCTTCCTACTTCAGGATGATGATCATAGACCCATTGTACGTGCGGTGGTAAACTCATGAGTATACTTTCGATTCTTCCATTGGTTTTTAGACCAAATAAAGTGCCTTTGTCGTGAACCAAATTAAACTCTACGTAACGACCACGACGAATTTCCTGCCAAGTTTTTTGTTCAGGCGCAAAAGGTAAATCTTTTCTTTTTTCTACAATAGGAACATACGCTTCAAGGAAACTATTGCCCACTTCTGAAACGTAATTGAACCAATCTTGCATACTCATCTCTGAGGTTTTTTTGCAATAATCGAAAAATAATCCGCCAATTCCTCGTGCTTCGTTGCGGTGCGCGTTCCAAAAATAGGCATCGCATTGTTTCTTGTATTTTGGATAAAACTCTGAATTGTGTTTGTCACAGGCGGTTTTACAGGTTTGATGAAAATGAATTGCATCTTCTTCAAATAAATAATAAGGTGTTAAATCTTGTCCGCCACCAAACCATTGTTGGATTACATTTCCGTTATCGTCATACATTTCGAAATAACGCCAGTTCGCGTGAACGGTTGGCACCATTGGATTTTTTGGGTGCAAAACCAAACTCAATCCGCATGCAAAAAAATCAGCTTCACCAACGTTGAACATCTTTTGCATGGCTTCCGGTAATTTCCCGTGAACGGCCGAAATATTGACACCACCTTTTTCGAAAACTTTACCGTTCTCGATAACTCGGGTTCTTCCGCCGCCACCTTCCGGACGTTCCCAAAGGTCTTCTCGGAATTTAGCTTGACCTTCAACTGCTTCTAAGCCAGCAACAATTTGGTCTTGAAGGTTTTGTATGTATTGGTAAAATTTATTTTTCATTAAATCTAAATAAACATTGTAAATATCAAAATCACAATTAAAACTATAAATGGGATTGAAATAAATTCAAAATCAGTGTAATATTTCATTTTGGAAAACAAATTAATTGCTGTCATTATTACAAAGGCAAACAAGGAGAAAAGAATAGTAAAAATAGGTAGACCTATCATCATATATCCTGCTCCACAAGGAGTTTCCTTTGAAAAAGAAATTATTTCAAAAAAGAAAAAATATAAAACAAAAACAATCCATAGTAAATACTGACCTATTGGAATAATATTTATTTTATTGTTAATTTTTATTTTCATCAAATTATCTACCTTTCATCAATATGTTTTTCATAAAAGCTATTAGCTAAAAGCTGTGGGCTAACAGCTACTGACCATATTCCTTCACTGCATCCACAAACGCTTTCGCATGATCCACAGGAATATTGGGTAAAATTCCATGACCTAAATTCACGATGTATTTGTCTTTTCCGAATTCGTCAATCATTTGGTGTACCATTTTTTTAATCACTGGAATAGGTGACAACAATCTTGATGGATCAAAATTTCCTTGTAAAGTTATATTTCCTCCAGACAAATATCTGGCGTTTCTTGGTGAGCACGTCCAATCTACTCCTAGTGCTGACGCTCTACTTTTCCCCATTTCATTTAATGCAAACCAACATCCTTTTCCGAAAACAATTACGGGTGTTACATCTGCCAACGCTTCGATAATTTGGTTGATGTATTTCCATGAGAATTCTTGATAATCTACTGGAGACAACATTCCACCCCAAGAGTCAAAAATTTGCACGACGTTTACTCCCGCTTTTACTTTTTCTTTTAGGTACGCAATTGTAGTATCCGTGATTTTTTGTAATAAAACATGAGCAGCTTCTGGATGTTGGAAACAAAATCCTTTGGCCATATCAAAACTTTTCGAACCTTTTCCTTCTACTGCGTAACACATGATAGTCCAAGGTGAACCAGCGAAACCTATTAACGGCACCTCATCATTCAACATTTCTTTGGTCAATTTGATCGCGTCAAAAACGTATCCTAATGTTTCATTAACATCGGGAACGATTACTTTTTCTACATCCTGAATCGTGCGAATTGGATTTGGTAAATACGGACCAAAATTAGGTTTCATCTCCACTTCAATTCCCATGGCTTGTGGAATTACTAATATGTCCGAAAATAAAATCGCAGCATCTGGAGCTATTCTTCTTATGGGTTGAACTGTAATTTCCGCAGCTAATTCCGGTGTTTGACAACGGGTGAAAAAATCATATTTATCACGCAAAGCAATAAATTCAGGTAAATATCTTCCGGCTTGACGCATCATCCAAACTGGCGGGCGTTGTACGGTTTCTCCTTTTAATGCCCTTAAAAATAAGTCGTTCTTAATCATGTATTTAAATTTTATCAGATTGCTAGATGCTTTCCGTTTTATAATATTCAATAACGTCCAAAATCACCTCTTCAATAGTTGACGTTCCAGCAATTACTATGTTTTTAATTTTCTTTGTTTCTAAAGCTGATGCAGTCGTGTTACCTACGCAAAAGCAAACTTCGTTTTTAATCTTATTGTTTGTTAAATAACTCTCGACTGCAGAAGGACTAAAAAACAATATGCCGTCAAATTTCTCTTGATCGGATATTTTAAATGGGGCCAACTTGGTTTGATACACTTCAATTTCATTGAAAGTTATTTCGGCACTTTTTAATGCTGCGGGCAATGTTTCTTTGCGCAAATTTCCGCTAAAAAAAGTATAGCTTTCTTGGTTGTAAATTAGCGTAATGATTTCGGCTAATTCAGACGCATAATCTAAATAAACATCAACGGTAAAACCATGCGATTCTAATAACTCCTTAGTTTTAATCCCAACACAAAAAACAGGTTTGGTTTTTAAAACTTCCCAGCCGTTTTGTTCGATCAAACTCAAAACCGCATTTTGACTGCTAAAAATCAAGTTATTATTGATTGTTTTTAGTTCAAAAAAGTTGTTTTTTATTTCGATAAAATCTTGCTCCAAAAGATCCAGATTAGCATCAAGAAATACTTGCCTTTGCTCGTCGGATAATGTTTTAGTGGATAAAATACTGGTTTGACTCATTATTTCTTCAAATTAATTTTAATTGTTTTCATCAATTCCGCTCCCCCATTTTCTAAAATTTCTTGGGCACAATAAAAACCTAATTTTTTCCATTCTTGCATTGGAACGGTTTTTTCAACTTCTATTTTTTGCTTTCCATCCAATGAAAAAAGAACACCTTTAAACAGGATGTCATCTTCTACAAAAACTGCTAAAGCACCAATTGGTGCCGTACAACCGCCTTCGAGGGTTTTTAAAAACTGTCTTTCGATGTGTGTGCAAACTTCAGTATCAATATCGTTAAGTTCTTTTAGCGCTTGTCTGCAAAATTCATCATTTGCCATAGCAACAACTAGCATAGCGCCTTGAGCCGGCGCTGGAATCATCCAATCCAAATCAATATAATCAGTAGGTTTTAAGTTTATTCTTTCCAGTCCTGCTGCCGCAAAAACGGCTCCGTTCCACTCACTATCTTGTAACTTTTGCATTCTGGTATTAACGTTTCCACGCAAATCTACTACGTTGTGGTTGGGATATTTGTTCAGCCATTGTGCTTGACGACGCAAACTTCCAGTAGCAATTGTTCCTTCTCCATTAAGAAAATCAAGGTTTCCTTTGTGCACTAAAATATCCAACGTATTCGCTCTTTCCAGAACAGCTGCTTGCACAATTCCTATTGGCAATGCCGTAGGAACATCCTTCATGGAATGTACCGCAATATCAACATCGCCATTAATCATAGCAACATCAAGTGTTTTAGTAAATATTCCAGTAATACCAAGCTCGTACAATGGCTTGTCTAAAATTATATCTCCAGTAGATTTAACGGCTACAATTTCAGTTTTATACCCTAAAACATTCAGTTTTTTTTCGACGGTGTGTGCTTGCCAAAGTGCCAGTTCGCTATCACGAGTTCCTATGCGTATTGTTTTATTCATTATCTTGTAGTCGCTCCTATTTTGAAAACTTTCTCAATCCATTCGATACTTTCATCGACCATCGTGTCATCATCTTTTAAATGATTGGCAAAGTGAGTGGTGATTTTTTGAATGATTCTATTGCTGATTATTTCAGCTTGCTCTTCATTGAAGTTTGAAATTTTCCTACTCTGAAAATCCAATTCGGATATTTTTATCGCATTCAATTTTGCTTTCAAAGCATTGATTGTCGGCGCAAATTTTCGTCCTTTGGTCCACGTAATAAATTCTTCTTTGATTTCTTCGATGATCGCTTCAGCAGCAGGAATATGTTTTTTTCTGTTTTCTAAAGTTTCGTCTGTTAGTTGTGACAAATAATCCATGTGAATCAAGGTAACACCTTCAATCTCTTCCACATTTTCATGCACATTTTTCGGAATAGATAAATCTAAAATCAACATTGGTTTTTTCAAATTCAGAATAGCTTTATCAATTGTTGGATTTTGAGCACCCGTAGCTACCACAACAACATCTGCTTTTTGAAGTTCCAAATGCAGTTCAGAGTAATCTTTTACGATTAGATTCAATTTTCCAGCTAATTTTTCAGCTTTTTCTTTGGTTCTGTTAATTAGTGTAATGTGTTCGTTTTTAGTATGTTTTACTAGATTTTCACAGGTATTTCTACCAATTTTTCCAGTACCAAACAAGAGAATGTTTTTGTTTCCAATGTCATGTACATTATTGATAATATAGCGAACCGCGGCAAAAGAAACCGAAGTTGCGCCGGAACTAATTTCTGTATCTGTTTTTATTTTTTTACTGGCTTGGATAACAGCATTCACTAATCGTTCCATAAAAGCATTGGCTAAGCCCAACGATTTTGACTGTGAAAAGGAATTTCTTATTTGTGCAATAATTTCAAAATCACCAAGAATCTGACTGTCTAAACCAGTTCCCACACGAAACATGTGGCTGATTGCTTCTTGATTTTTATAGACAAAACCTACCTTTTGAAATGCTTCAACGGAGCCTTGACTATTCTCGCAAATTAATTTGATTAATTGAAATGGATGTTCTGCATACCCATAGATTTCAGTACGATTGCAGGTAGAAGTGACTATTAAACTCTCTATTCCTTCATTTTTAGCTTGTTCTAACAACCGTACTTTCGCGGCGGCGTCCAAACTAAATTTCCCTCTAATCTCAGCATCTGCTTTTTTATAGCTTAGTCCAACGGCATAAAAATAATGATGCTTCGATATATTATTGTTTTCCATATTTGCACTTTTCCAGAAAGTGGAACAAAATTATCATTATAGTATTCATAAAAGTAACGCTAGAAGTTCTTTTTGTATCGCTCTATGATTTTTTAGTTCTAATTGCTTATTTAATGCCAAAAAATTCTATTTTTGTACTAAAACCAACTTGTTTTAACATCTTTATTTAGAGTTGTTCTAAATAAAAAGCTTTATTAAATATCATTTTTACATTTAAAAAATATCGCTATGAGTTCTCAGGAAATTATAAAAATTGAAGATGATTTTACACTTATTCGCTTTCAAAATGACGGTATTGATTCTTTTAGTGCGCAACGCGAGGTGGGCAGTGGTTTGATTCAGTTTCATTTTGGACTAAAGGGAAGCGCTAAATTTATCTTCAACCAAGGGAATTACGCTCTGGAACTCAAAGAAGAAAAATCATTGCTTTTGTACAATCCACAAAAAGAATTGCCATTAAATCTAGAATTAGCTCCGAATTCATGGGTGATTTCGGTGATTATTTCCATCAAGAAATTCCATGCGTTATTCTCGACAGAGGCTGATTATATTACTTTTTTGAGCGCAGATAATAAAGACAAAAAATACTATAACGAAGGCAATATCAGTCCATCAATGGCAATTGTATTGTCTCAATTGTTTCATTACAGCTTGCATCCCTCTATTAAAAACTTGTACTACAAAGGAAAAGGCTACGAATTACTGAGTTTGTATTTCAACCGAACCGAAGATCCAAATGCAGAACAATGTCCGTTTTTAATCGATGAAGATAATGTGATGAAAATAAAAAGAGCCAAAGAAATTATTATTGCCAACATGTCTGAACCGCCTGGTTTGCAGGAGTTAGCGGATGAAATAGGATTGAATGTGAAGAAGCTAAAAATGGGTTTCAAACAAATTTATGGGGATACTGTTTATGGCTTTTTATTTGATTACAAAATGGATTTTGCTCGAAAATTACTGGACAGCGGTTCCTATAATGTAAATGAAGTAGGACTCAAAATTGGATACAGCACTGGAAGCCACTTTATAGCGGCATTCAAAAAGAAATTTGCTACAACGCCAAAAAAATATTTAATGTCTATCAATCCAAACATGGCGTAATCCATTGATTTCATATATTAAACAATAAATAAAAAATAGTTAAGCACAATTTTTAAAAAAGTAAGTTTAGGTACTTTTGTAATAATAAAAAACAA
>JAYTBZ010000298.1:0-15039 GCA_043736705.1 Flavobacterium sp.
TTGGAAAGCTAAAGCATATACATTTTTATCAAAACCACTGCCTACCGAAAAACTAGAATCAATACTTCCATCTGAATTTAAGCGAACTATTCGATTAAACGAATGAGTATTAAAGGTTGTGAAACGGCCACCCAATACTATTTTCCCGTCTGGCTGAAGCACTATGGCTTCGACAATTGCATCTGCTCCTAGACCAGTGTTAAAAGTAAGGTCAATACTTCCATCGGGTAATAATCGGGCAATTCTACTCATTACTATTCCATTGTAGCTTGTAAAATTTCCTACTATAATTATTTTACCATCAGGTTGTAATGCAAGTGCATAAATAACATTATTAGCCCCAACTCCAGTTATAAAACTTGGATCTAACATCCCAGTAGAGGAAACCCTTGCTATTCTATTAGCAAGTAAACCGTTGTAAGATGTGAAAGCTCCAGCGATAACAACTTTATTGTCTGGTTGTAAAAGGGCACTTCGAACAGTATTATTTGCGCCAGTACCAGCAATATTAAATGTAGAATCAATTGAACCATCCTCAGCTAATCGTGCTATTCTGCTACAAAAGGCACCATTAAATTTAGTAAAATTACCAAATGCCATCGTTTTGTTATCGGATAATGCCAACACCTGCAAAACCGAATTGTCAAAGCCTACTCCAGCAGTAAGAAATCCAATATCTAGAACTCCAAATGGATCAACTTTGGCCAAACGGCCTTGATTTTGCGAATCGAAAACAGAGAAAGAACCTACTACATACCATGAATTATCTGTTGCGACTGCAAGATCCAAAACTGATGCGGAAGATGGACCAGCCCCGATATCAAATAAGGGATCCATGAGTCCTATCGGATTTAAAACCGTCATTCTATTTACATCTACTCCATTGTAGGTGCCAGTAAATGAACCTCCAACCGCAATAAATCCAATTGCATTTAATTTTATAACCTCAACTACACCCACACTAAATCCCAAACCAGAAACGAAAGTTCCATCAATTGAACCGTCCGTATTTAGACGAATAATTTTATTAGCTGTATTTCCATTGTAACTTATAAAATCCCCACCTACAATAATTTTTCCATCTGACTGTATAGCAAGAGCTGAAACTGAAGCATTAAAGCCAGTACCTGTTGTAAATGAAAGATCCGGACTACCATCGGCATTTAGTCGAATTATTTTACTATTACTTATTCCGTTAAAAAAATCAAAGGACCCTGAAAGAACGATTTTACCATCTGGTTGTATCTGGACTTCTTCTATTACACTATTAGCACCTAGTCCTATCGAAAAATCAGTATCTACAGCACCATTAGGTAATAACTTAATAACACGATTAGCAGTAACTCCATTGTACTTTGTAAAACTCCCTGCAACAATAATACTCCCGTTTGATTGAAAACCTAAACTATATACTATGCCACTGCTGGCGGCTATCTGAGTATTGAAAGAGGCATCAATTGATCCGTCATTATTCAGTCGAATTAATCGGTTCGCCGTTACTCCATTAAAGTTAGTAAATGCACCTCCTAAAAGTATTTTACCATCTGGCTGTAGTAAAGAACAATACACTTTACCATTAAAACTAGTTCCTAAATTAAATGAGGTATCCTTAGAGCCATCTGGTAACAATCGACATAAATAAGGAGTTGCAGTTCCGTTATAATTTAGATAATCGCCCCCTACTATCAATTTACTATCGGATTGTACCGAAACTGTTCTAACGGCGTTATCAAAACCATCCCCTTGAAGACCATCATCATAAACGTTAAATGCGGCGTCAGGTTTTCCTTGCTGACAATACGTCTTATTATGAAGTAAAAGACTTAATATTACGATAAGATACACTAAAACTATTTTCAAATTTATATGGACTTTATGCCTTTATTACGGGACTTTTTTTCCCATAAAATTTCAGCTTTGATTTATAAAAGTCCTAAATTAGAGACAATAAAATTATTATGCAATACCCACATTTAGTGATATTTACCAAACAAAAAAAACCCAACTTGAATAAAATCAAGTTGAGTTTTATAGATATTAAACTAATGCTCTAAGCAAGTTTTTACATAATTTTTTTAGAGATTATATTTCCATCCTCTAAAACTACTTTTACAATCAGTATTTGTTGCACAATATTATTATTTACGACACGAAATTCGGTGCTGTTAATATTTTGTTTATCGAAAATTTTTCTTCCAAGTACATCAAAAACTGTGATTCGTTCTATAGTTTCAGTTTCTGATTTTATTTTCAATTCATTTTTATATTTGGTTATCAAAATAGCGTTTTCTTGGGGCGACACGCTATCTAATCCTAAAGTCTTTTGGGTAAAACACAATATAAAACGGTCATTAAAAGTACCTGCCTGAGTTGTAAAGGAATAAGGTGCTGTTTTTAAATCATGAACAATATTCAGTAATTTATCCTCAATAAATATATTTTGTGCTTTTAATATTCCATCGGTTTGATCGATTCCGATGTTAAAGTTTCCTACTGTTGAAGACCTGAAACCTAACTGCACTTTATCATTTTCATCAAAAGGCAATGCTCTACCTTGAATTACAAGATTCTCCTCTTGATTAACACTGTAAAAGTCTACAAATTCATTTGCGTCAAAGGTTTCACCATCATATCCATTATCATAGTTATTTGTTGCTCCAGTAACATAACCTACTAGAGCCTGTTTAAAAGCACCTTCATTGTTAAAGAAATTTAGCCAAACTCTATTTTGTTCAATAACTGATGCTGTTTTGGAGTTTTTAGCTGTTCTAAAAAACTGAGAATTCGTACCTGAAATTGCTCCCACACCTACTCTCATACTATTATCAAACAATATAGAACTTCCTGTAATGGAAACTTTACTACTAGCAAAAAAAGATTGTCCTGCCGCAATTTTCCCAGTTGGGATATTCGGATTAGCAGCTGATTTATCTGCATCACTGGGTGCTACGGCTGTTGCTGTTCCTCCTGTAAGATTGTACGACGCATAGTCATCGCCAGAATAAGCAAAAACTCCTGAGCCAGGATTAGTTACTCCTATACCAATAGATGTATTGTGCGTCCAAAAATAAAGGGTTCCATCTAAAACTGTTGCGTTGTCAGTCAAAAATTTATTTGCATCCAATGCTGATGGATAAGGATTTCCTATTAGATAGGATTTATCAGGAAAAACTCCTAATATCGAATAATTTCCATTATTTGGGACACCATTAAAAGTAGCAAGATACTGACCTATGGGCCATGGTACCGTTCCATTTGTTGTTTCAGGCCCTCTGACAATGTATCCTTTTCCTACTGACATAATGGTTGCGGATGATTCTTGTTTCCAATCCTCTGATCCTGCTGAAACTTCATAAGAATAAAATTTACCATTTAATGTTCTGGGTGAAACACCACCTAATGTAAATCCTAACACTGGTGAAGACCAATACGTATAATCTGTATTTCGTATTGGGGTTGTCAGTCTTTCATACTTGATATTCCCCACATTATCAACATTATTAATTTGTACTAAACTAGCATTATTCTCAAAGGTCAGGGTGCCATTAACGGTAAGTTTGTCCTGAAGTGTCATGCTAACTCCTGTAGTTACTACTGCGTTTATACCCGTGTTCACTATACAATTACAAAGCTGTACATTGTCAGTAATTGGAGTGTTTGAGTTAATAATACCAAGCATATCGATTGTAGGTACAATTGACCAAGCAGGTCCTGTATATGTTGTTGTAATTATAGGATCAATTACCACATTTCCTGTAGGCGTAGAGGTACAGGTGCCAATTGTTATAGCAAAGGCGTAGGTTCCGGGTGCCAAACTGGTAATTGTTGTTTCTAATCCTGTACCAGTAATTGATTCGCTTGACGATCCACTTCTTACTAGTGTCCAAGAACCGGAAGGCAAACCCGTTAAGCGTACACTTCCTGTAGGCGTGATACAATTTGGCTGAACTGTTGTTGCTACAATAGGTTTTTCAAGAGGTACAAAAGATGATAAAAACCGAACTCTTGCCTGACCTGCAGCTTCAAAATATTCTAAGACAAAATTGGTACTACCACTAAGGTACGTTACATAAGTTTGCTCTTGGTATGAATGCGTAGCCCAATTATTTACAACAAATGTAGCACCGCCATCCAAGCTTAAACGATAACCATCATCAGCACCTACGGTAAAAGTATAGCATCCTGCTGGTAAATTCCTATTCATTTTAAAACGAACAGCATAATCATCAGCGTAAGAACCACATATCCCAACACCAGAAATTGGAGCATTATCAAGATTTAGATCAAATGTTTCTAATTGAGAAATGCTACCTACAAAATTTGTATTAAAGTTACTGTTTTGCGGATTTGCACCAGCATAAATATACCCAATCCAAGAATTAGAGCCATACGATACTTGATCTCCTGTTGGTGTTCCTACTGTTACGGTTGCACTACCAGTTAAGTTTGTTGAGCAATTTAGAGAACTTGGATTTGACACGTCAACAAGGGTATAAACAAAATTTCCTGTTGTTGCAGTTGAAACTGTCATATTGACTGATGCATTTGCTCCTACTGGAACCACCACATTCGTTCCTCCATTGATATTATATGTCACATTCACACTATATTCCTGTGGATTTGAAATTGTAACAACTGGAGCCGGTGCCCCAACGCATACTGAAGCACTTCCTGAAATACTTGCATTAGTTGGCAAATCGAATACTTGTACAGGCAAAGTTCTAATGGCACTGCTACCACATCCATTCACTGCTGCTACTTGTAAATCACCTGCTGTTGCAGTGGATGTAAACGTTACAGTAACTGACAAACCGTTTCCAGCTGGTGTAATTACCCAGCCTGTAGCGCTTGTGGTCCAAGTGTAGCTTGTTGCATTAGTTACTGAAGCAATACTAAAAGACCCGGTTGCAACCTTACATTGATTGGCTGAACCAGTAATAGTATCGGGAATAGCAGGTATACCATTACTAGTTGCTACAGTTACTGCGCTTGTAAAAAATTCGCATGTTCCAGAACCTAATGTTGTAGGCCTAAAAATTCTTCTAAAATAGCGCACATTATTGGGAGCACCTGCACCAACAGCAACTCCCGGCACAGTATAGTCTCGAGCTGTAGCGCCCGAAATATTGGAAAAAATTGTATTATCCGTTGATGATTGCCATTGATAAGCGGTATTAGTGTTTGCGTTACAACTAATAAGATTTGAACCTGTTATAGTAGTAGTTCCGTTCGAACACAAAGCCACATTGGGTGCACTAGAAATAGTATTACCTGAACCGTCAAAGGGAGTTAAACTAAAACCTAAAACATTCCCTCCGGCATTTTCATAATAATCTAAAACTATAACACTATTACCTGTTAGATTTATCAAATTGTTGCAATATGAAGTATTCCCTTGCTCTACCCAACGATCGAAAACGCGCACTCCGTCAACATAAACGCGCACTCCATCATCACCATTAACATTCAAAACGTAACAACCAGCTGTTCTGGTAGATCTCATACGATATCTAACTGCAAATGACTCCGTGTAGATTGTAGTACCAGAAGAACTATTCTTTGTAATGGGCAAACAAGCTGTATTACCACCAAAAGTAGCACTAATTGTTTCCGAAGGAACTGTAAAAAATCCTTCATAATTTGCATTAATAAAAGGAACCGTATTTGTAGATAATGGATTTGGTGATGGAAAGCCTCCAGGACTACCTCCTCCACTATAATTATAAACATGTCCTATCCACTGATTTACTCCCAAAGCTGTTTGATCATCTGTAGCATTTCCTCTTACAACTTCAAACATCGATATTGATCCTGCTGTATCAACAGTATTGTCATTAACACAGGTTCCCCTTGACACAAGCACTTTTATTTGCCCTGAAATTGGTGATACCCAGTTCAAAATCGATACACCTGATGCACCTGAAATAAAACCTCCCGCAAGACTCGAATCATTAGCGGCATCAAGAATTGTTAAGTTTTCATTGTTCGAAAAAAGATTTCCAATAGTAAAGCGATAAGTAGATCCTAGCAACACATTTACTAAAGCGTATTGACCAGCCCTTACATTTGCAGTATTTATAGGTGTTCCTATACATGACGATAAAGTATATGTGCCCACCGATGTAAGCGGAGTTCCCGTATATGCACATTGTGAATAACTCGATAAAAAACACATTAAGCCAATTATTAAAACAAGTAATTTTTTATTCATATGATAGTGTTATGAGAGGATAATATTATTTATATTGGAATTTAATATTTCAAATTCTGTAAGTATTTACAATATAGCATCACGTTTTAAATTAAAAACAAATTAATCGATGTAATACTTGTTTAAACGATAAAGTGCCCAGTAAACAACATTAGAAATACCTTATTAAAAGCAGCTTTACAGTTAGCTCTATCCAAATAATAAATTTAAAATTTAGATAAAAATACTGACAAATAACACTTTTGCAATTTGAAAATTGTTTTGAACTTAATCTAATTTTCGAATAATTTTACCAATCAGACTTTGATTTTAATGCTAGCAATAAAATCGATTACACAACAATTTATAACCTTATTATCTGTCGTTTCACACGAATAGATTTTCTTTTTACAAAAACTGTTGCACTAGGTTATTAAGTACTATTATTGCATTTTTACCCTTTAATTAAAATCTTAATCATGAAAGATGTTTTTTCTGTTCAGGAGGCTTTAAAAAAAATAGAACATTACTGCGCTTATCAGGAAAGATGCCATAAAGAAGTAGTTCAAAAACTAAGAACTATGAAAATGGATACTGATGAAATTGACACCATTATTGTCAAACTCATACAAGATAATTTTTTGAACGAGAGTCGCTTTGCTTGTAGTTTTGCTAGAGGAAAGCATCGCATTAAATTTTGGGGGAAAAACAGAATTATAAACGAACTCAAATTCCGTCACATAGGCCAATACAACATCAACCTAGCGCTAAAAGAAATCTCAAACGAGGAGTATTTAGACACTTTTGATAAAATAGCTATACGGAATTGGGACAGCATCAAAGAAACTAACCTTCAAAAAAAGAGAAAGAAATTCTGTGATTACTTACTCCGAAAAGGGTTTGAAAGCAACTTGATTTATGACAAGGCAAAAGAACTAGAGCGTCAGTAAAACACTCACCGCATTACCTCCAAAACCTACTGCATTGATCAATACTTTTCTAATTGGTTTCGTCTGTTTTTGTGCTTCCGCAAAAGGAACTCCAATAAAAGTATTGTGTTGCATCATTAAGATAGCCAGTTCCATACTCAAAATCCCAGAGGCACCAAAAGTGTGTCCAATTTTCCACTTATTAGTAGTCAATAGGGGCAGGCTTTCGCCAAAGACTTTCTCAATTGCTTTATATTCTGTAATATCGCCTTTTATCGTTCCAGGAGCATGCATAACAACAACGTCAACTTCTGACAAATCGGTATTTGCTAAAGCCATTTTCATCGATTTTTGAAAGCAAGTCGCTTCTGCTGAAATCGAAATGTTATGTTCTAGAACTTCTGTTGCATAACCTATACCCTCGATAAAAGCAAGAGCATTTTCTTTTTTTCCAATTTCTAAACAACAAACACCCGCTCCTTCTCCTAAGATCATCGTACTTTGTGTTTTCTCTAAATCTAAAGCGCGATTAGGATATGCTTCTTCGCTGCGAGAATAAATCTTGAGTGCACGCATTTGAGCAATTGTGAAATCAGTTAAAGGCGCTTCACTTCCACCTACTAAAAATTTATCGGCCATTCCTGCTCGGAGCCAAGCCACGCCATTTAGAACTGCGTGTAAAGCTGTAGAACACGTAATAGAATGTGATATTTCTGGACCGGAACTTTGCAAATCATGAGCAACCCAAGAAGAAATGTTTCCCAAAGTTGTCGTTGGAGAAGCCAAAGTTTGTGCATTTCCAGTTTTTAAATATTCTTGGTAATGTTTTTCAAATAAATCTGTTGCGCCTCGAGAGGAACCCATGTTGATTCCAAAAACGTCGTTTGAAGACCAACCCGCATTTTGCATAGCTTGTCGCGAAGCCGCCATGGCATACAAAACCGATTTGTCCAAAGATTTATATTTGTTATCTGAATCTCTCAAAGCAGCAATAACAGCATTTGAATCACTATCTAATTTCGCTACAAAGGTTTTCTTACGGTCTACAATATGTCTTGTAAAACAATGTTTTTCTTTTAGATAGTTTTCCCAAATAGTTGATGAGTGATGACCCAACGGAGAAACCGAAGCTATGGCGGTTATGGATATTATTGTTGACAAGGTAGTACTATTATTTAGTCGCAAAGGTCGCAAAGTTTTTCGGGAAATTAGCATACTAATAACGTAGATTTTAACCGATAAAAAAGGATTATTTTGCCTGTAGGAATCCGATTAATCCATTAAATATATGGGTAAAATTAGACAATCTCTAAAGCCTTTTCGACTACCTCATATACTTTTTGCAACTGCTGCTCAGTAATGACATAAGGAGGTAAAATATAAACAATATTGCCAACAGGACGCAAAATTACACCGTTTTCGATAAAAAAATCATACAGCTTGTTACGCAATGTTCCATAATAACTCGCCGTACTTTCGGTTTTAATTTCTAAAGCAAAAATGACTCCCAAAACTCGGGTTGCCATTACTTGCGGGTGATTTTTGACACGCTTTTCAAATTCCAAATGGCTTTGATTAACGCGAACAATATTTGCTTGCATTTCATGGGTTTGTAACAATTCTAAACTAGCTAATGCGGCTGCGCAACCCGTAGGATTTGCAGTAAAAGTATGTCCGTGAAATAATGCTTTATTAATATCATCATCATAAAAAGCATCAAATAATTCTTGAGTAAAAGTGGTGATAGCCATCGGGATAGTTCCGCCCGTCAAAGCTTTAGACAAACACATCATGTCTGGTTTTTCGATCAAATAATCTGTCGCAAATGTTTTTCCGGTTTTTCCAAAACCCGTCATCACTTCGTCTGCAATAATAAGAACGTCATTTTCCTTACAAATTCGCATCAATTTATCTAACGATTCCGGTTCATAAATAACCATTCCTGCGGCTCCTTGAACCAATGGCTCATAAATAAATCCCGCACAATTGTTATTTTTTATTACAGATTGTAACGCATTATAGCTTTCCTGCTCCAATCCTTTAACCGGAACGGGAATCCGAACAATATCAATAAACATACCTTGAAAAGCTTCAACAAAAAAGGAAATTCCACTAGCTGCCATAGCTCCAAAGGTGTCACCATGAAAAGCATTTTCGAAAGCAATTATTGTCGTTTTCTTTTGATTTTTATTGAAGAAATACTGTAAGGCGACTTTAATCGCAACTTCAACAGCTGTTGATCCATTATCAGAAAAGAATATTTTTTGTTGGTTTTTTGGTAAAATTTCCATCAACTTCTCGGCTACCAAAATAGCGGGTTCATGCGTAAAACCACCAAACAAAACATGCTCTAATGTCGTCAATTGTTTGTAAATAGCATCGGCAATAAATGTATTCGAATGCCCATAGGGATTGACCCACCACGAGGCAATGGCATCAATATATTCTTTACCATCTTCGTCCCAAAGCAAAGCTCCTTTCCCTTTCTTAATGGCTATTGGTAATGCTGCCGTTTTATGTTGGGTATATGGATGCCAAAGATATTGGCCATCTCTTTCTGTTAAAGTCATTTTAAATAATATATTTCACAAAGATACGCAGAGAAAGCACAGAGTTTTACAAAGATTTTATATACTCAATAGTTGTTCCCGAAACAAATCAGCATAATCTTTAATTACATTTTGATCAAAATAGGGTTCTTGTTCTATTCTTCCAATACATTTGATGCCAGTTTTACTCAAAATTATTTCTTCTGTAGCTTTGTTTTCATCTCCGGAGAAAACTATCCCTGCAACTGCTATTTTTCTATTTTGTAAGGCTTCTATGGTCAATAAAGTATGATTGATACTTCCCAAATAATGTCGAGAAACTACAATTACTTTATAATCGGGCTGAATCAAATCAATAACGCAATCTTTTGAATTTAACGGAACAAAAACACCTCCCGCACCTTCAATGACCAAATTATTTTCTGTTTTGGGCTCCGTAATTTTCTTTAAATCAATATTAATTCCGTCTAGTTCAGCAGCAAAATGCGGACTAGCTGGTGTATTCAAAGCATAACTATTGGGATGAATCACAGTCTTTGTATTCGATAAAAACGATTTGATTTTGTGACTGTCAGATTGCTCTAGATCTCCTGCTTGTATTGGCTTCCAATAATCGGCTTCTAAAGCCTCTGTAATAATGGCTGACGCGATGGTTTTGCCTACATCGGTTCCAATTCCTGTTATAAATAATTTCATAGATATTTGGCCACTAATGACACGGATTTAATGGATTATGACGGATTTATTTAAAAAACATAAGTACTTAACAATCTTAAGACTACTGTGATTTCTTCTTGCGAATTATAACTGTGTAAACAAAAACGCAAGCGCTCTTGTCCTTCGGGAACAGTAGGCGATAGTATCGCTTTGACATCAAATCCTTTTTCCTGTAATTGATTAGCCATTGATTTCACTTTTTCATTTCCAGGAATAATAGCGGATTGTATAGCCGATTTACTTCGAACAAAAAGCGGCTTTAATCCTGACATATTCTTTTCCTGATTAAAATAAATGATGTTTTCTCGCAGTATTTCTATATTTTTTTTCTCTTTTTCTAAATAGTTATACGCTATTAAAATCGTAGCAACAGAATGTGGCGATAGTCCTGTCGTGTAAATAAAACTTCGAGAAAAATTAACTAAATAATCCCTTAATTCAACTGAGCCCAAAATCGCAGCTCCATGACATCCCAAACCTTTCCCGAAAGTCATAATTCGAGCAAAAACGTGATCTTGCAACCCCAGCATTTGAACAAGTCCTTCGCCTTTTAAACCAAAAACACCCAAAGCATGCGCTTCATCAACAACAAGATAACAATTGTGTTTAGTTGAAACCGAAACCAATTCTTCTAGATTTGGACAATCACCATCCATCGAAAAAACAGATTCAGTAACGATATAAATAGTGGTATCTGGATTCCGTAAAATCAGCTTTTCTAAATCTTCAAAATCATTATGATTGAACTTGTAGGCCTTCGCATTTGAGAGCTGGATTCCGTCCCGAATAGAAGCATGACACAATTCATCATATAAAATTAAATCTCCTTTTTGTGGAACTGATCCAAAAAAACCAACGTTAGCATCGTAACCAGAATTGAAAATTAACGCGGTTTCTGATTGGTGGAAACTCGCAATAAAGTCTTCTGTTTCTTGATACAGCTTATGGTTACCAGATAGTAATCGGGAACCGGTTGCTCCGTTTATTTTGATTTTTCTATTCAATAATAATTGATGTACCGCATCAAAAATACCTTCGTTTTTCGAAAAACCTAAATAATCATTAGAAGCAAAATCAATGAACTGATTGGGCAACGACAACTTTCTTAAAGCTCTAACTAGCTCGCGCTGTTGTAATTTTTCAGTTATTATTTTTGGCGTATTTCTCATCGTTGTCAAAGATAAACAACATATAGTTGTCTAAAAAATAAAAAATATTATTGTAATTTGATTATTTGTTATTGTTTATCAATAATTTTAATATATTTGTCAAGATAACAAAACCGATTTTTATGAAAAAATTAAACTTTTTAAAATCAATCATTGATTTCATTTGGATAATGTCTCTGATCTCTTATCCGTTAATTATTATTTTTACATTAATGCTACTGCTAGATCAAGACAAACTTGATATTCCGATCAAATTCTTAAATACAACGGTCGATATATCTACAATCTATGGGAAAATCGCACTAATCATAACTGTTTTAAACGGTGGTTTATTACTGTATGCTATTTCCTTATTCAGAAAGCTATTGACGAATTTTAAGAAGAAAATTATTTTCGACGATGTAACATGTCACTTATTAAATTTGATCGGAAGGGTGGTGATTTGTGGTGCTATAATTTACCTCTTAACTGATTTTATATTAAAACTATCGACCGAAGTTTTTAGAATTGAATTTGGGGACGGGCCATTTGTATATTTAATGACGTTAGGATTATTTTTCACAGTTCTAGCAGAGGTATTCACTATTGGAAAGCGATTAAAAGAAGAAAACGAATTGACAATTTAACGATAAATATTTATTTGACAGAAAAATAAAATTTTTTACTCTTCTTAAATGAAATAAAATGAAAAAAATTATCATTACAAATTGGATTTTAAAAATATTTATAGCCTTGCTAATTTTTGCTATCCCCATAGATGAGTGTTTACGATATGACCTGACTAGTCAAGAAATAACACTAAGGTATAAGGAATCACCATTTGGCAATTCCACTCCTTGCCTAATTCTATTATGGATAAGTTTATTAATAACTGCTGTAGTAAATATCCACAAAGGTCTTAAAGCATTTATCAAAGATGGTTATTTTAATTTAAGCAGTTCCAAACAATTTATAATTAGCGGCTACCTTTTAATAATAATTGGTATGTCTGCTTTAATCTTCCGAATGCTGTATATCAGCGAAACGCCACGGGAACAGACATTTATAGATATTATTACAGATTTATTACTTCTCGGAATTGGTATTAGCTTACTGGCATTCGCTGATGTTATTAAAAAAGGTAACAAAATCGAAACAGAAAATAATTTAACAATATAACGATGCCCATCATTATCAACTTAGACGTTATGCTTGCCAAGCGAAAAATGCGTTCAAATGAACTCGCTGATCGAATGGGAATTACTACAGCTAATCTATCAATTTTAAAAACCGGAAAAGCAAAGGCGATTCGGTTTTCGACTTTAGAACTGATTTGTGAAATTCTGGAATGTCAACCAGGAGACATTTTGGAGTTTGTTAGGGACGAATAATTCCTTCTTTCTGCTATAGCCCAGATTGAAATGGAAAGCCTCGTAGAAGGAAAAACTATTATTTGTATAAGTAACGCAGCGACCAGAGAAAGCTCGTGGCGGTTGCAACAAAAAAAGGTTTTTTTAAGAGTTTATATAAAAAGCGGGAAACAGCTCCAAAAAAAAAGCCTAACAATTACGTTAGGCTCTATTTATATTCGAAATTGTTTTAGTCAACTAGAACAATAACTTTATTGTCTTTCATTTCAATTGTTCCAGACTGTATAGCTATTGTATAATTTTGTTCATCTAACTTCGTAAATTTTGCAGCTACTTCCTTTGCAAAGGTAAAAGTAGAAGCTGTTACTTTAACTACTCCTTTTCCCAAAATAGATACAATTGGAGCGTGATTATTCAAAATCTGAAAGCTTCCATCAACTCCTGGAAGTGTAACCGAAGTCACTTCTGCCGAAAATAATTTTGCTTCTGGTGATACTATTTCTAATAACATAATTATGAGTTTTGAATTATGAGTTATGAGTTTTTAAAATTTGAAAGAACTCATAACTCATAACTTATAATTTTTAAGCTTCCGCTAACATTTTTTCTCCGGCTTCGATAGCTTCTTCAATAGTACCTTTAAGGTTAAAAGCTGATTCTGGCAAGTGATCTAATTCACCGTCAATAATCATGTTAAATCCTTTGATTGTATCTTTAATATCAACTAACACCCCTTTTAATCCTGTAAATTGCTCTGCAACATGGAAAGGTTGAGATAAGAAACGTTGTACACGACGCGCTCTTGAAACGGCTAATTTATCATCTTCTGATAATTCTTCCATACCAAGTATCGCAATGATATCTTGTAATTGTTTGTATTTTTGCAAAATTTCTTTTACTCTTTGAGCACAGTCATAATGCTCATCACCTAGAATTTGAGGAGTAAGAATTCTTGAAGTTGAATCTAAAGGATCCACTGCAGGATAAATACCTAACTCAGCAATTTTACGAGACAATACAGTAGTAGCATCAAGGTGAGCAAAAGTTGTAGCCGGAGCTGGATCTGTTAAATCATCCGCAGGTACGTAAACCGCTTGTACAGATGTGATAGAGCCTTTGTTAGTAGATGTAATACGCTCTTGCATCGCACCCATTTCTGTAGCAAGAGTCGGCTGATAACCTACCGCGGATGGCATACGACCTAAAAGTGCCGAAACCTCAGAACCTGCTTGTGTAAAACGGAAGATATTATCCACGAAGAACAATACATCTTTCCCTTGATCAGTTCCTGCTCCATCACGGAAATATTCAGCAATAGATAATCCAGAAAGCGCTACACGAGCACGAGCTCCTGGAGGCTCATTCATTTGTCCGAAAACGAAAGTAGCTTTAGACTCTCTCATTCCTGGCATATCCACTTTAGACAAATCCCATCCTCCATTTTCCATAGAGTGCATGAATTCATCCCCGTATTTTATAATACCTGACTCTAACATCTCACGAAGTAAATCATTTCCTTCACGTGTTCTTTCTCCTACTCCTGCAAATACTGAAAGTCCACCGTGTCCTTTTGCAATATTATTAATCAACTCTTGAATCAATACTGTTTTACCAACACCAGCACCACCGAACAATCCAATTTTACCCCCTTTAGAGTAAGGCTCAATTAAATCAATTACTTTAATACCCGTAAATAAAACTTCAGAAGAAGTAGATAAATCTTCGAATTTTGGCGCTTGTCTGTGAATAGACATACCATTTTCTCCTGTTTTTGGTAAATTACCTAAACCGTCAATTGCATCTCCAATTACATTGAATAAACGACCGTAAACATCGGCACCAATTGGCATTTGGATAGGATTTCCTGTTCCAACTACTTCATAACCTCTACTCAAACCATCTGTTGAGTCCATCGAAATGGTACGTACAGTATTCTCTCCAATATGAGATTGTACTTCGAGCACTAATAAAGTACCATCTTTTTTTGTGATTTCTAACGAATCATAAATTTTTGGAAGTTCAACATCCTTACCGTTGAAAACGACATCAACTACTGGTCCAATGATCTGGGCAACTTTTCCTATTACTTTTGACATTACTTATGTGTTTATTAAATAGCTATTTAGGTTTATGAAA
>JAYTBZ010000299.1:0-14701 GCA_043736705.1 Flavobacterium sp.
TCAAGGTATTTACACCGATGAAAAGATGGTGCAAAAAATGCTGCAAGTCATTCATGAACTAGAACCTTCTGGTGTAGGAGCACAAGATTTACAAGAATGTTTATTGTTGCAATTAAAACACAAAACACCCTCAGAATTTGTAGAATTAGCTACTGATATTATCGAGAATCAGTTTGATGCGTTTACTAAAAAACATTACGATAAATTAGTTCAAAAATACAATGTTTCTAATGAACAACTTAAAAAAGCCATTCACGAAATAGAGAAACTAAATCCAAAACCAGGCGGATCTTTTACTGGAAATAATAAGGTCACTGAAAATGTAGTGCCTGATTTTGCGATTCGAATTATGGATGGCGAACTGGAACTAACTTTAAACGGACGAAATGCTCCTTCACTGCATGTTTCTAAGGATTATCAGGAAATGATGCAAACCTACAAAGACTCTAAAGACAAATCAGCGCAACAAAAAGATGCGGTTCAATTTATCAAACAGAAATTAGATTCGGCTAAATGGTTTATCGATGCCATTCGCCAACGTCAAGAAACCCTTTTTGTGACCATGAATGGAATTATGCACTATCAAGAAGAATTTTTCCTAGACGGTGACGAAACGAAGTTGAAACCGATGATTCTAAAAGACATTGCGGACATGGTAGGACTTGACATTTCCACGATTTCTCGTGTGGCGAATAGCAAATATGTAGAAACGCCTTACGGTACAAAATTGATTAAAGAATTTTTCTCAGAATCGATGAAAAACGATCAAGGTGAAGATGTTTCTACACTCGAAATCAAGAAAATCCTTCAGAATACGATTGAAGAAGAAGACAAGAAAAAACCACTTCCAGACGATCAACTTGCCGAAATTCTTAAAGAGAAAGGCTATCCAATCGCAAGAAGAACCATTGCAAAATACAGAGAACAACTCGATATTCCAGTGGCGAGAATGAGGAAAAAAATATAAACTGGAATTTAAAATACTAAAAAGGGAAAATTGTTTTGAAACAAATTTCCCCTTTTTTTCTTATAGTATTTTCGAATTTATTTCTCCTGATCTTTCCGCATCGCATGATAATACGCCGCACGGCTCAATGGTTCATACTCTTCGGTTTCTCCGAGCATGACTAGTTTATCATTATCTGTTTTTCGAAAACTATAATTCGCTAAATTTCCAGTTCTCGTACATACGGCGTGAACTTTGGTCACATATTCTGCAGTTGCCATTAATGCTGGCATAGGTCCAAAGGGGTTTCCCTTAAAATCCATATCCAATCCAGCTACAATCACACGGATTCCTTGATTCGCCAAATCGTTACAAATTTTGACTATTTCATCATCAAAAAACTGTGCTTCATCAATTCCTACCACATCGCAACCTTGCGCCAAAATAGCAATATTTGCTGCAGCAGGAACGGGCGTAGAACGAATTTCATTAGCGTCATGCGACACCACCATTTCATCATCATAGCGTGTGTCGATAGCCGGTTTAAATATTTCTACTTTTTGCTTGGCAAACTGCGCTCTTTTCAAGCGGCGGATCAATTCTTCGGTTTTACCCGAAAACATGGAGCCGCAAATGACTTCGATCCAACCAAATTGTTCTTTGTGATTTACTGTATTTTCGAGAAACATTTTGTATTTTTCTAACTTAAAAAATGAATAGTTTTTATTACTTAGTAATAGATAAACCGACTTAAAAATTTTATACTTTTACGTCGTTTCAAAAGTATAAAATTTATATCAAATCGAGGATTTGGCTGCACTTATTTAAAAAAATAAATCTAGTTCATAAAGAATTCCTTTTCTAATGAAGATATACAATAACCATCGACACAAACCTGCTTAACACCTTATAATTTCTACCGTTATGAAAAAAAAATTGGAAGCCGATTTAATCAGCATTGCACACCGAATATTACAGCTAAAAAATAAATCTGACATCAATCAATTATATCTAGAAACACAGAAATTATATGAGAAACTTTCTGTATTGCGTTTTGTTGACGAGCACTTTAGCGAAGTACAACCTACTATTGGAGGAGCTGCATTAGAACAAAAAATCGAATCTATTTTTAACCATACAGTATTGTCTGATACAGAAACTAAACCCGAAATCGTAGCAACTGTCGCCGAAGAAATTCATGAAATGCCAGCACAAGAAACTACAGATGATGCTACAATTTCTGAAGAGGAAACCGTACATGAAACGGTAGAAGCAACTGAAACTACTCTTAAAGAAAATACTTCTGATGAAACAGAAAAAGAAGAGGAAGTACCGGTAGATGTTGAGGAAGAAAATGAAGAAGAAATAAAAATTGAAGAAGAGAAAGAAGCGATTTTATCTACTGAAACCGTTGCATTCGATCCCGCATTTGAATCAGTTCAAGAAGACCAAATAAAAACCGAAATAGAAACTCTAAAGAAAAAGGAACCAGTCCAAATTTCTTTTGAAGATTTATTAGGAGTAAATTACCATGACACTCAATTTGTAAAGGTCCAAGAAATTAAAGACACTCCTAAAGAAGCTGTGATCAACCCTCCAAAAGAAATCATTGTGGAGGAGAAAAAGGAAGAAATTATAAAAGAAGAAATTGTTGAACAAAAAGCTGTTTCCTTGAACGAAAAATTATCCAAAGGAATCAACATAGATTTAAATGATCGCATTGCTTTTATAAAACATCTTTTTGGGAACAGCAGCGAAGATTACAATCGTGTTTTAAATCAATTGATCACGTTCAACACCTTTTATGAAACCCGCGATTTTGTTCAAGAAATGGTAAAACCAGACTACAACAATTGGGAAGGTAAACAAGATTATGAAGAACGTTTTATGGATATTATAGAGAAAAAATTCTTGTAAATTTCCTAAATTTCCATCGTTATCAGTACTGATACTTTTGGAAATTTTACTAAATTATTTCAGCTATGTCAAAATTATATATCGTTCCTACGCCCATCGGCAATCTTGAAGACATGACTTTTCGTGCCATTCGAATTCTTAAAGAAGTTGATTTAATTCTTGCCGAAGATACGCGTACGAGCGGAAAATTGTTAAAACATTTCGAAATTGGCACACACATGTACAGCCATCACATGCACAACGAACACAAAACCATCGAGAATCTCATTTCGAGATTGAAAGCTGGTGAAAACATAGCTTTAATTTCGGATGCAGGAACACCAGCAATCTCAGATCCTGGTTTTTTACTGACTCGCGCATGTGTTGAAAATGGAGTTGAAGTAGAATGTCTGCCTGGTGCAACAGCATTTGTACCTGCTTTAGTCAATAGCGGATTGCCTAATGACAAATTTGTTTTCGAAGGATTTCTACCTGACAAAAAAGGGCGTCAAACGCGTTATTTGGCTTTAGCCGAAGAAACAAGAACGATGATTTTGTATGTTTCTCCCCATAAATTAGTGAAGACTTTAGCAGAATTCATCATCTATTTTGGCGAAGACCGTCAAATTTCAGTTTCCCGAGAATTATCTAAACTGCATGAAGAAAATGTTCGCGGAACCGTTAAAGAAGTAGTCGCTCATTTTAATAAAATTGCTCCGCGAGGAGAAATTGTAGTCGTAGTCAGTGGAAAAACAATTACCAAAGAACCTAAAAAAAGTAAATTTTCAGAAGAAGAATAACCTACAAATATACCATGAATTTAGAATCCTTTTTAGAAAAATTAAAGCAGACACCAGAATCCATCACTTTTGCAGAAACTATTGCTACAATTGAAGAAAACTACGATTTTACTCCCACAGCATTCGAGAACGGTTTGCAACACAATACAGCTGGAGAAAATTTAGGATCCTGTAAGTTATTTTCTTTTGCAGAAATTCATAACTTATCAGAAGCGGAAACATTATCCTGTTTTGGAGCATTTTATTATGATGATGTTTTAAAAAATCCAAACGGAACAGATCACCAAAACATCCGCAATTTCATGAAAACCGGTTGGGATGGAATAGCATTTTACGGCAGTGCTTTAGTTTCTAAATAAAATTACAATTCAACTTTAGGTCGAGCGCAGTCGAACAAATCAATTGGTCTTGACTGCGCTCTACCTGACAAAATGCCTAACCTAGTATATAATACCAAATCAATATGCGTTGGACACTCAAACCAAAACCTACTGAAGTTACCGTGAAGCATTTGGCGAAAGCTCTAAATGTTGAAAATTTTGTGGCCACTTTACTAGTACAACGCGGTATTGACACATTTGAAGATGCCAAACGGTTTTTTCGTCCGAGTTTAGATGATTTGCACGATCCATACTTGATGAAAGATATGGAAAAAGCTGTAGAACGGATAGAGAAAGCCATCGAAAATGAAGAAAATATCCTTGTTTTTGGCGATTACGATGTCGATGGAACTACTGCAGTATCGCTCGTTTCTTCCTATTTAAAAACCTATTATCCAAATGTAGCTACCTACATTCCGGATCGTTATGATGAGGGTTACGGTATTTCTTTCAAAGGAATTGACTTTGCTGATGACAATGGTTTTTCGCTTATTATCGCTTTAGATTGTGGTATAAAATCGATCGATCATGTGGCATACGCCAAAGCTAAAAATATTGATTTTATCATTTGTGACCACCACAGACCAGGGGAATTCTTACCCGATGCAGTTGCTATTCTGGACCCAAAACGAGACGATTGCACCTATCCGTATGATGAATTATGTGGTTGTGGTATCGGTTTTAAATTAATTCAGGCATTGGGTAGCAACCGAAACCAAACCACTGAAGATTTGATTCCGTATTTGGATTTAGTGTCGGCTGCCATTGCCGCTGATATCGTTCCAATGACTGGAGAAAATAGAGTATTAGCCTATTTTGGATTACAAGTCATCAACAGCGATCCAAGACCGGGTATCAAAGCCATCATTCATCAAATAAAAAAGAAAGTTTTAGATATTACCGATGTTGTTTTTATTATTGCACCCAGAATAAACGCTGCCGGACGCATCAAACACGGCAATCATGCGGTGGAATTGTTAACCGAATTTAATTTTGAACAAGCGCAACAATTTGCTTCTGAAATCGAGGCATATAATTCAGAACGAAAAGATTTAGACAAATTAATCACCAAAGAAGCACTACAACAAATTGAGGAAAACAATGAAAAAGAACGTTTTACATCCGTAGTTTTCCAAGAAAATTGGCACAAAGGCGTAATAGGAATTGTCGCTTCGCGATTGATTGAAACGTATTATCGTCCGACGCTTGTTTTTACCAAAAGTGGCGATAAATATGCCGCTTCGGCACGTTCTGTAAAAGGATTCGATGTGTACAATGCATTGGAAGCATGTTCAGAACATTTGGAACAATTTGGAGGTCACATGTATGCTGCAGGAATGACGCTCCTTCCAGAAAACTACGAAGTCTTTAAAGAAGCTTTCGAAAAAGAAGTAGAGAAAACGATACTTCCCGATATGTTAACTCCCGAAATTGCCGTTGATGCTGAAATTGATTTTGCTGATATCACTCCAAAATTCATTCGAATCCTAAAACAATTTGAACCATTTGGACCACAAAATATGACTCCAATTTTCCTGACAAAAAACATCAAGGACACGGGTTACGGAAAGCCAATGGGAAAAGAAAACGAACATTTAAAGCTTTTTGTCAAACAATCAACCTCTTCTGAAACTGAAGGCATTGCTGCAATTGGTTTTAATTTAGGCAACAAAAACGAATTGACTACGCATCAAAAACATTTTCAAGCTGTGTATTGCATCGATGAAAATGAATGGAACGGCAAGGTAAGTACACAATTGCGATTACGAGATATAAAGGAATAGTTATAATACAATGAAGAAAAACGACCCTTATTCGGCGTTACGCTATAAAGAATTCAATGTCTTTTTGTTATTGCGATTTGCTATGGTTTTTGGATGGTCAATGCAGTTTATTATTATTGAGTGGGAAGTATACAGCTTAACAAAAAATCCGTTATCACTGGGAATCATCGGATTAATGGAAGTCATTCCAGCCATTTCGATGGCTTTGTTTGCTGGTCATATTGTCGATCAAAAGGAAAAAAAAAGTTTACTGTTAAAATGTATTTTAGGGTTTTCTATTATTAGTTTGGGGTTATTTCTATTTACGTGGCCACCTTTTATAAAAGATTTTTCTAAGCAAACTATATTATATTCGATTTACTTTTTCGTGTTTTTGGGAGGTTTAGTTCGCGCTTTTTTGGGACCAACCATTTTCTCCCTCTTGGCTTTAATCGTTCCAAAGAAAATTTATCCAAATGCGGCTACTTGGAGTAGTTCCGTTTGGCAAATTAGTTCCGTTTTGGGCCCTGCAGTTGCGGGTTTTTCGATCAATTTGATTGGTGTTCATGGATCTATGTTCATGGTTTTAGCCTGTTCACTTATCGCCTTAGTTGCTTTAACCCAAATTGAAACAAAACCAATTTTGAATCCAAAAATTGGCGAACCCATTATGGAAAGTTTAAAAGAAGGTGTGAAATTTGTTTTTAACAACAAAACCATTTTAGGCGCTTTATCACTGGATATGATTGCGGTTCTTTTTGGAGGAGCCGTTGCATTGCTACCCATTTTTGCACAAGATATTTTAAAAGTCGGCCCCCAAGGGTTTGGAGTTTTGAGAGCGGCACCAGCTGTTGGCGCCTTTTTAATACTGATTGTTTCCGCCTATATTCCGTTTACTAAAAATGCGGGTATGAAATTGTTGTCGGCCATATTTGCTTTTGGAATTTGTACGATCATTTTTGGACTTTCTTCCATTTTTTGGTTGTCCGTAGTTGCTCTTTTTTTAAGCGGTGTTTTTGATGGAATTTCGGTGGTAATACGCCAAACTATTTTACAGCTTAAAACTCCTGATCATATGCGAGGCCGCGTCGCAGCTGTAAATTCTATTTTTGTAGGTTCGTCTAATGAATTGGGTGCTTTCGAAAGTGGACTAACGGCAAAATTAATGGGAACTGTTCGTGCAGTGGTCTTTGGCGGAAGCATGACGCTAATCACAGTGTTCTTAACTGGAGCGCTATCCCCTACTTTTAGAAAACTGGACTTACAAAAAGATGTTGAGGAGCATGAAAAGAGTGAATAATATTGTCATTACTTCGCCAGTTCGCTATCACTTGTGTCCGACAATGGAGGAATCACGCAATCTGAATAACTTGATAAAATTTCTACTTCTTCAAAATGACAAAAGGTATGGTTATTTATTATAAAAGTAAAGTGGTATTAAACATTCCATTTTAAAATAATCTCAAGATTACATACCAAATTTTTTACATTTTTTTTATGTTTTGTTATTTAGAATAAATATAAATAATGTGTATTTTTGTTTCAAACAGATGAAAGATGCAAGAAATAAAGCAAATATATCATAACAATTTAGGCACCGCTTTTTATTGGAGAAAAGATAATGCAGTTCTATTAGACAAAGTCCAATTAGTTTTTAGAGAAACGGGGTTTTATTTTACCCAACAAGAGCTGGTACTATTTAAGCGCTGTATTGAGGACAGCTATATCCAAAACAACTGTTGCAAAGATTGTGAACTGAAAAACAAATGCCACAAATTTCTACTAAAAACGCCTTGTATTCAAATTGACTTAGCCGTTTCCATGGAAGAATTAGATGCCGTAAAAGACTTGGTGGAAGGCACTTTGTTTAAAATAAATCTGGATGATTATTTGTATGGAGAGGGGATGAATTAAGTTTTAGATACTAATATTATCTGAACTTTTTTGTAGACACGGCCGAAATACTCTCATCTCCCTTCAAAGAAGTTTACAGCATAACAAATTTAAATGTATAATTGTGTGGAGTTTGTTCAACTAACTACTCTTTAATCTGATTGGTGTTTTTCTCTTTGTAAACTTTATACAAGAAAATCATTAAAAATAAAGCTCCAAGTATGATATTTATATATGATCCTTTATTGATTTCAAATGAAAAATCATCTAAGTCTACAGATAACAGCCCCATTAATAGCAATATTGACCCAAGTAAAAAAAAGAATTTAGATACTTTATTTTCAGTTTTCATAGCTTAATTTTTATAATTATTTTAATACTTTTTAATCTCAAAATTTTCACCATCAAAAACACCATAGGTAAAATACGTAATCCAATCGCCTAGATTCACATATTCAGCATTTTCACCCACAGTAACTTTCATAGGCAAATGACGATGCCCAAAAATAAGGTAATTGTAATGCTTGGTTTCCAGTTTTCTTTTGGAATAGAGTATAAGCCATTCGTTGTCTTCACCTAGAAAGGTAACATCTTCATCACCAGAAATGAGTTTATTCTTTACAGATAGGTATTGCGCTAGTTTTACTCCAATATCCGGATGTAGCCATTTGAAGAGCCATTTGAAAAACGGATTGGTAAACATTTTTTTCATGCGTTTGTACCCTAAATCTCCAGGACCTTTTCCGTCACCGTGGCCAATAAGGAATGTCTTCTCGCCAAAAGTATATTCTTGATTGTCATGAAAAACTGGAATATTCAATTCCTTCTGGAAATAATCTTCCATCCATAAATCGTGATTTCCCACAAAGAAATAAATAGGTATTCCGCTGTCGCGAATTTCGGCAAGTTTGCCAAGAACCCGAACAAAACCTTTTGGGACTACCGTTTTGTATTCGAACCAAAAATCAAATAAATCACCCAAAAGAAATATGGCTTCAGCATCGCCTTTTATCTCGTCGAGCCACGACACAAATTTTTGTTCTCTAGGAAAACTTAATTCGGGTGTTGGTGCGCCAAAATGCTGATCTGATGCGAAATATATTTTCTTATTGTGGGGTAATTGCATGTAACTAAAGTATAGATTTAAAATTATCACTCGCAAACCACTCCGCAAAAGAAGATTCGGTTTCTTGCAGTTTTAAGGCGAAAAGAGAGATTCCTTCTGGTAATCGACTGGTGATTCGCTGTGCAAAATCAATAACCATATTTTCACTTGTGGGTTGGTAATCGACTACTATAACATGATGCCCTCGATTGATCAACTCATTAGCCAAATCAATATGTGGGGTTGTTCCGTTAAAAACGGTCGCGTGATCAAATTGATCTACAATTTCTTCTTTTACAATTTTCTTTAAATCCGTAAAGTCAATTACCATTCCGAATTTCACATTAGAACGATCCGTAATTGGAGTGCCAATCACAGTTACTGACAATTTATAACTATGGCCATGAACATTTTTACATTTTCCATCGTAACCATATAAGGCATGACCGGTTTCGAAACTAAATTGTTTTGTAATTCTGATATTGCTCATCGGAGTTTAATTTTGAGGCAAATTTAGTGATTTTTTGACTTGCAGTAAAAGCTTTATTCATCAAACCACTTGAATGCAAATAAAACCACAATTCAAAAAAACTATCCTATAAAATAGCACGTTTTATCCGATTAAAATTTACAATTAATTAACATCCCGATTGCTCTGCCAATAATATTAGTAATATATTTGACCTTCAAATAATTGAAAGCAAATAATATGATTTTACATGCTATATTACTAGATTATATGTATTGCCCTTCTGATTATAAGAAAAAAACTAACTAACACTTATTTATTACTTTTTCTATGAAAAAAACTTTACTCAACAATGTTTTCATTTTATTACTCACCTTTTTGGGTTTGAGCATGAGTTCATCACTTAGCGCACAAACTACCTACACGTGGAATCAAACAGGCAGTGCCTCTTTTGGTCTTGCAACAAACTGGACTCCAATCAGAAATACACCTGCAAGTACAGATATCTTAGTATTCGACAATGGAGCTACCACTACTGTAACAAATGTATCTATACAAACCATTGGAGGGCTTACCGTTTCGGCAAATACTAATGTGACTTTAAACACTTCCACAACATCTGCAAAAATACTAAGCATCTCTAACGGTCTAAGTGGCGCAGATCTCTCTGTTGAAAGTGGTTCGCAACTTAACGTGGCCATTACAGGAGGTGCTTTCCCTTTGACTATTGCTATTGGCACAGGAGCAACTGGAATCGTTGCCGGTTCTATGACATTTTCAAGCGCAACAGCAAATACTATAAACACCATAACCGCTGCTGATGCAAGTGGTTTAATTTTCACAAATGGTGCAATATTAACGCAAAGTACAAATAGCACAGGTGGCATTTTTGGCAGCGGAACAAGCAATAGTGTGCTATTTGCAAGTGGATCTACTTTTATACAGGCTGCTGGTTCAAACCCTTTTCAAAAAACGCAACCTGCATCTGTAGTTGTTTTTCAAACGGGGAGTTTATTTAAATTAATTGCAAATCAAGCTCCTGCTTTTTCTGGAAGAACCTATGCAAATTTTGAAATTGCCGCTACTGGATTTAGTCAGAGTCCTACTGGCGGAAGTAATTTATCAATAGACAACCTGACAATTACCACAGGGGTTCTCAACATAAATCTTACCTCAGCAGTTTCAATCAAAGGAAATGTTAATGTAGCTTCGGGGCAAACATTGACTTTTAGTCCTGCAACTGCAGTTGGATCTTTAACATTTAATGGTACGACAGCTCAAACCATCAACAATGCAGGCACACTTACTTTTAGTGCTAACACGAATGCAATTATCGCAAATACAAGCGGGGTTGCTTTTAACCAATCTCAAACATTGTCAGGTAGTACTACCGTAAATACTGGAGCTACATTAGCAACAAACGGAACCCTTACACTTTCAGGGACACCTTCTATCAATGGGACACTACAATTAAATTCAACTGGATCACTTGCAGGCGCCACTCCTACTTATGGTGCTGCTTCAAGTCTAGTATATAATGGCGTTATTGGCGGTGCCAATGTAGGAACAGAATGGACTGGCAACGGAACAACAGCTGGGGTTGGGATTCCTAATAACGTGACTCTTAATAGCAGTAGGATCAACATTAACAGCAATAGAGGTCTTGCAGATAATTTAACACTTGACACTGGAAGCACAATAACAGTAAAATCAGGAAATAATTTTTCTGTAGCAAATAGTTTGTTTAATAACGGTACTGAATCTTCAGTCGTTCTTGAAAATAATGCTAATCTTATCCAAAATGGGACTAGTAATACTAATACTGGCGCAATAACCATCAACCGAAGTGGAGCGTCACTTATGCTTTTGGATTACAGTTTATGGTCTTCACCAGTAAGCGGACAAAAATTAAAAGCTTTTTCACCTAATACGTTAGACAATCGTTTTTACACCTACAATCCTACCACAAACATTTATGTACCAGTAGCTGCTCCAGCTACTACTGATTTTGCTTTAGGTAATGGATACTTAATTCGTGTTCCAAATGATCATCCTACTACTTCTACTATCTGGAATGGAATGTTTAAAGGAGTTCCAAATAATGGTAACGTTACGATCACAGGTTTAACTTCGGGTACGTTTAATGCAGTAGGAAATCCGTATCCATCTACTATAAGCGCTGATGCTTTTATCACAGCAAACAGCATTACAGAGCCATTGTATTTTTGGAGAAAAACAAATGCTGCTGCAGGAATTGCTTATGCAACCTACACGATGGCAGGTGCTGTGGGGACACCTGGAAATGGTGGTATCACACCAAACGGAACCATTCAAGTAGGACAAGGATTTATTGTAAAAACAACTTCAAATTCAGTTGCATTTGCTAATACAATGCGTACTGCCAACAATTCAAATCAAATACTAAGAACTGCTAAAACAGAAAAAAATAGAATCTGGCTAAACTTATCTAAAGGTACGGAATATGTAAACCAAATGATGGTAGCTTACATGGATGGCGCTACTAGTGAAATTGACAATACATTAGACGGAAGATACATTAATGATAATCAAACCGCGCTAACCAGCTCTTTAAAAGGAGAGGAATTTGTGATCCAAGCTAAAGGATTACCATTTGATACGAGTGATACTGTTCCATTAAGTTTCAAAGCAGAACTTTCAGGAAGTTTTACCATTGAATTAGACCACGTAGACGGATTGTTTTTAGGCAATCAAGAAATTGTAATTAAAGATTTAAAAGCAGCAACAGAGCAAAACTTAAAAGCAGGATCTTACACGTTTACAAGTGATGCTGGTACTTTTAAAAATCGTTTTGAAATTACTTTCAAAAACAGTCAAACTTTAGATGTTAACTCTCCAAGTTTTGATGAAAATAGCGTAATTATCTTCAACCAAAACGGATCGTTAAACGTATCTAGCAATAAAAATGCTATCAAAAATATTCGTGTTTTTGACATAAGAGGTGTTTTAATTGCAGAACAAAAAGACGTAAATGCCAATACAGCAAGCATTAAAAACGTTACAGCAAGCAAACAAACTGTTTTAATTCAAATTACTTCATACGAGAACAAAACAGTAACTAAAAAAGCGATTTTTTAGGCTGAAGCCAATAGAAACAAAATACTGGAATTAAAATTTTAAAATTAAATCATGAAAAATATATTAATACAATTTTATATCGTTGCTTTTTTTCTGCTGTCTAGTGTTACCATGCTGTCACAAACTCCGGGCGACACTGATGGCACGGCTAGCGGGCTTGAAGGGGCTGATGCTCCTGCAGCTCCTATTGATGATTATCTTATGCCAATGGCACTAATAGCTATTTTTGTGGGTTATAAATATTCTAAAAAAACGGTTTAAATACAGTTGATTCTAAAACTGTAACCCAATAAAAACCCCCGAAAAATAATTTTCGGGGGTTTTGCTTTTTTATATCGAGATACGAACTCATGGACTAGAATTACAAGTACAATTAATTACTTTTTAAATTGTGCCAAGGCATTTTTTGTAAAATCAGAAAGTACTAATTTCCCAGAAATAGCGGCACGTTCTAACAAAAAAGCGTCCCAGTGTTGCGTACCTTCCCACAATACTTTTTTCATTTCCAGCAAAGCTTCAGGATTGTAACTTGATAATTTTGTGCTGAAATCATGTATTGCCTTGTCCAAATCTTCAATGTTTTCAAAGGTATTGGCATACAATCCTTTGGCAGCAGCCCAATCAGCCGACTTCCATTCGTGTGCCGCAAGGGTCATTTCGGTCATAGCTGTTCTTCCAATTTTCCTAGAAACTACGGGCTCGATTACAAAAGGACCAATTCCGATTGCCAATTCAGATAGTTTTACAGCAGCGTTTTTTGTGGCCATAGCATAATCACATGCCGACGCAATCCCTACGCCACCACCCACGGCTTTTCCGTGAATACGACCTACAATAAGTTTAGAACAGTTGCGCATGGCATTAATTAAGTGCGCAAATCCCGAAAAAAATTCGGTTCCTTCTGATTCATTGGAAACAGCCAAAAGTTCATCAAATGAAGCACCTGCACAAAAAGCACCTGAGCCTTCACTTTGTATAACAATCAGCGAAACAGTTAGATCGGCACTTAAATTATTGAATTCAGTAGTGAGTCGGTCTAATAATTCTCTAGGAAAAGAATTACTGGAAGGATGACCAAATATAACGGTTGCGATTTTATTCTCGATAGTTGTAAAGAGCGAACCAGCGGGATTTTCTGATACCATAATAGAGTTTTTGGTGTAAAGTTAGAAAAATCTAAAAGAGGATTTGACTTTTTTTAAAATAGAATAGATTTGCTTTTTGAAATTTGCTTTTTGGAAAATTTATATCTTATATTTGCCAACAACTTGGGGGATTAGCTCATTTGGCTAGAGTGCTTGCCTGGCAGGCAAGAGGTGATCGGTTCGAATCCGATATTCTCCACAATACAAAACCGTAAACTCTTTTCATTAAGAGATTACGGTTTTTTTATTTATGACTTTTCCCATTTTACTTTAGCATCAAAACTATTTTGAATAATCAATTTTACCCACTGTCCGCATGACGCGTACAATTTTAGTTTTACGCCTGTTGATGTAGGAGGAGGAACTCGTTGCCGCATATTTTCTAGGATTGGGCAAAATGGCTGCAATTCCCGCAGCTTGCTTTGGCGTAAGACCAAAAGCTTCTTTCCTATACCAGTGTTCTGCCGCAGCTTGCGCTCCATAAACACCATTTCCCATTTCGATACTGTTCAAATACACTTCCATGATGCGTTCTTTGCCCCAAATAATTTCTATTAAAACCGTAAAATAGGCTTCTAATCCTTTCCTTAAATAACTACGACCTTGCCAAAGAAATACATTCTTGGCCGTTTGTTGCGATATAGTGCTTCCGCCTTTTATTCTTCGTCCTCTCTCGTTGCTTTTGTATGCTTTTTGCATGGCGATAAAATCAAAACCATTGTGCTTTAGAAACGTTCCATCTTCACTGGCAATTACTGCTTTTTGAAGGTTCATCGAGATGTTCTCAATGGGTTCCCAATCATGACTAAAAAAAACTTCTTTACCACTTACTTTGTTTTCGATTGCCCGAATCACCATTAATGGCGTAAATGGGATAGGAACAAATTTAAAAAGCACAACAAAAAACAAAGAGAGACCAAAGAACCACAACAGTGCTTTAAATAAAAACCGGGTTAACCTGATCCTAAAAGAGATTGGTTGTTTTCTAACGGGTTGTCTTGCTTTTCTTGGTGCTATTTTTGTTGCCATTATACTAAATCTGCTAATTCTGTTCCAATTAAACTTCCAATTGCCACTCCCATTCCGCCCAATCGAACGCCACAATACACATTTTCAGAGAGTTGTGATACAATAGGATTCTTGCTGTTGCCCATGCCCATAATCCCGCTCCAACGGTGCGCAATTTG
>JAYTBZ010000300.1:0-14695 GCA_043736705.1 Flavobacterium sp.
CTTTTATTTTTTTAGGCCACGTGGAGAAACGGTAGACTTGCCAGCTTGAGGGGCTGGTGCTCGCAAGGGCGTGCGGGTTCAAATCCCGCCGTGGTCACATAGAAAAGCGGTAAACCCAATGATAGATTGGATTACCGCTTTTTTATTTAGAATAAATTCCAAGATTATATCGATAATATCTTTTAAAACATTAAAAATAAGCTCGTTATGAACTATTACATTTAACTCGGTAGCTTTTTCAATCAGTAGCAGTATTCGTAACTAAAAATAAATTTATTTTAATAAAAAAAGCGTCTTGAACTCAATCAAGACGCTTTACTATTATTCGTAAATTCCCTACTTCATTAATTGTTGTAAAGGTTTTAACTGCTCTAAATTAATGTTAGACTGCTGTAAAACACTCATCATAGTCATAATATTACTCGGATTCATATCCTTACCTAAAATTCGAACTACGGCAAAACCATTTTCCTTTTTGTTGGCAAAGAATACAAATTCTTCAATATGATCATCGGTACCTACAAAACTTACCGAAGCTCCTTCTTTTCCTGATCCAAACTTCATCAGTTGCTGGTATTTTTTATCTTTTAAGATCAAATTTACTTTAGCACGTTCTTTCTCAAATTCTGCTTTGTTAGTAGCGTTCAATTTAAAAGCCAAAACATTCATCTTGTCAAAAGATTTTAAAGCATCACTTTGCTCTACTGATAATTTTGTTTTATCAACATTTAAAATATTAGGTGACACATCAAGGGCGATAAAGTTTTTATTTTCAGTATTCTCCACAAAGTATTTTTGTAAAGACGGTTCTGAGTTGCAACTTGACAGCAACAAACTCAATAGCATTGCCATTCCATAAACTGTTTTCATCTTATTTTTTTCCTTTGGTTGCTCTCTTCAAATCTTCTCCTCCAGGAATTTTCATTTTATTAGTAAGCACAGCTATTTCATTTAAATCAAAATTTCCTTTTAACGACATTAGCACTGTGTCATCATTTTTAGCTCCTTCAATAAACATAAATAATTCTTTAATTTGAGAATCAGTCGCTCCTGATTTTACTAAAATTTTAATACTACGACCTTGTTCATTTACTCGCATTAGCTCTTCTAAATTTGCCGTTTTGATGTACTTCTCTGCCACTGCTTTCATTTCGCCTTCTAGACGTGCACTTTTTGTGGTAAACACTTTCAAATCATCAAGTTTCTTGATTAAGCTTAAGTATTGTTGTGTTTCTTTATCAGAAGCATCCATTTTTACTTTGCTCATCAATTCGAACATTTTTTTATTAACAATGATTGAAGTTACGCCTTCTTGCCCATCAAACTTATCAAAAATGGCTTGTGCAAAAAAGGTGCTGCTTACTAAAGTGAATAATAGCGTTAGTAAAAACTTTTTTGAGGTATTGTATTTAATATTCATTTGGATTGTATTACTAGTTGTTTTCATTTTTAATTTTTTTTTAAATTCATTTTTTTAATCTTAAACTCTACATTTTGTTGAATCAAAAACCACCCGACTGATTTGCAGTGTTAATAAAAATCATGTCTTTTGTAGTTTGATACTCTTGAAAGTAGTGTACACTTTCTATGCCAACATTTACATTACTGGATAGTAATGACAATGCTTTTTGAGTTGCTCTAAAGGCTTCTTCAGGATCGTCATAAGTTCCTAAATTCTGACTATTAGTAGCATCATCATAATTATGATAGGCATAGGTTCCTATTCCGAGCAAAACAACAACAGATGCTGCAAGTGATAGCCACGTAACATTACGTTTTTTAGTTCCCGCTTTTGGGAGTTGTGGTACTTGAGACGAAAATTGTTGTTCTTTTGCAAGCGTGTAATACCCAAAAATAGCTTTGTACTGCTCTAAATGCTGCGCAACATTCGATGAAGAAAAATAAGTACGTAATTCCTTTTCTTCTGCAATACTGGTTTCTCCTTGAAAGTATTTTTCTAATAAATAGTCTATTTTAACTGATTCCATAATTGTGTGTTTTTGTCATATAATCCCGTATCGTTTTCCTTGCTCTAGAAAGTGCTACCCGAATCGCACTTTCACTCATTTCGAGTATCTTTGCCATTTCTTCAAATTCATATTGTTCTACATCCCGCATTTGAATAATCAATCGTTGTTGAACGGGTAACTGAATCATTATTTTCTCAACCCAATTCAAACTGTCTAGGTCTTCCATTTTCTTATCTAAACCTGCCTCACGATCTACATAATTAGTGTGCACAATTTTGAGATTTCCAGTTCTTTTAGCCTTAAGTTGATCCAAACAATAATTTTTGGTCATGGTCATGGCAAAAGCTTCAACGCTGGCAACATCCTTTAAGTTTCCATTTTTATTCCACAATTTAACTAAAACCTCTTGAGTTGCATCTTCGGCTTCTTCTGTACTTACTAGTAACCGCTTGGCCAACCTAAACACTTTATCCTTAAATGGATTGACTAGAAGCAAGAACTCATTTTGGTTCATAAAAAATTTGGTTTTAAACTGGTTATATAAGCTAGACGACTCTTATTTATTTTTGCAACAAAAAACATAAAATAAAAACTAAAGTTAGTATTTTTACGTTTATCTAATTAAATTTCAACCATGAAAACAACCATTAAAATTACACTCTTATTGTTTATATCGGTTTTCACGTTTCAAAGCTGTCAAGATAACGATGATATTGCACAACCGCAGGGTTTAGCCATTCAAAATTTTATTTGGAGTGGAATGAATCAATACTATTTATGGCAAGAAGATGTGCCCAATTTAGCAAACGATCGATTTGCGGATCAAGCTGCATTAGATGCTTTTCTGCAAGGATATCCAGTTCCTGAAGAATTATTTGATGCACTTAGAATAGATAAAACTATCGACAGATTTAGTTGGATAGTAGATGATTACCTAGAACTAGAAGGACAACTTCAAGGAACTACTAAAAATAACGGAGTAGAATTTGCACTTAGTTATAAACCTGGCAGTACGACCAATCTTTTTGGTTATGTGCGCTACATCATTAATAACTCAGATGCATCAACAAAAAATATTAAACGTGGTGATGTTTTCACCGCTGTAAATGGGACACAATTGACGATCAGTAATTACCAGTCCTTGTTATTTGATGCTAATGAAAACTACACCTTGAATTTAGCTGATTACAACGGAACTGACTTTGTTACCAATGGCAAATCGGTAAACTTGACTAAAACTGTGTTAACAGAAAACCCTATTTTAATTAACAAGGTGATTACATCTGGAACACACAAAATAGGCTATTTGATGTACAATGGTTTTTATTCCAATTTTGATGGACAGTTGAATGATGCATTTGGTTTTTTAAAGTCCCAAGGAATTACCGATTTAGTTTTAGATTTACGTTACAATGGCGGAGGATCAGTTCAAACTGCTACTCGATTAGCAAGTATGATTACGGGACAATTTACAGGTCAAATATTTTCAAAATTAGAGTGGAACAGTAATAATAGCGACAATAACACCAATTACCTTTTTCCAAGTAAAATAGATGCTGCATCAATAAATAGTGTCAACATGACAAAAATTTATGTTTTGACCACAAAAGGTACGGCGTCTGCAAGTGAACTTGTTATTAATGGACTGAAGCCTTATATGAATGTTGTACAAATAGGTGACGTAACATATGGTAAAAATGTAGCCTCAATAACTTTATACGATTCACCTACTTTTGGTTCAATCAATAGAAATCCAAATCATAGATATGCCATGCAGCCAATTGTAGCTAAGACCTCGAACTCTTTAGGTTTTGGAGAATATCCTAGCGGATTACAACCTAATTTTGTTGTAAAAGAAACGATAAGCACCTATGGCGTTCTGGGAGATCCATCAGAGCCTTTATTAAGCTATACTATTGGAAAAATTAATGGAACAAGTAGAATGATGAAACCAAATACCACTACCGAATTTGAAATTTTTAAAGATTCTAAATACTTGCTTGGAAATCCGATGTATCTTGAAGAAATACCTGAAGGACTCTTGAAAGCTTTGAAGTAACGGAATAATTGTTTTTTAATCTTGAAAAATAAAGTTACACTATTCAATAAATAGGAAGACAAGAAAATCTTGCCACAAGTTCAAAGAATATACTCTTTGAATCTGTGGCATTTTTTTTAATGTTAAATACTTATTTTAAACCATTTGTTTTCTACTTCTTGTTAAAAAAAATTAAATCAAACAATAAATTATTTTTTTGTAAGTTTATAATGTATAAATCATTCAACAACTATCATATGAATAAATCAATTCCCTTATTTTTAGCGTGTGCCACTTTAGTTTCTTTCGCATTTGTAAAACCAATTACTAAAACGACCAAGCAAATCAATGTTGTTATTGATGCTGGGCACGGTGGTACTGATTTTGGAGCAACTTCTAGTTCTGGTTCTGAAAAATTGATCGTAGAACAAATAACGAAAAAAATAAAATTCTTGAATAAAAATGAAAATGTGATAGTCCATCTTACGAGAAATGAAGATAAAAACCTATCCTTATCCGATCGTGCTGTTATTATTAATACTATCAAACCGGACTTAGTTTTGTCGTTGCATGTTAACAAAAGTGCTAATGTCGCTAAATCTGGAATAGAGTTTTATGTTGCCAATGAATCTGTGGCATATGAAAAATCAACTGTAATTGCCAATGCGCTTCGCACAAAATTTATGCAGAGCAACAGCTTACCATCATCTGAAGTAAAAAAAGCTCCCTTTTTTATTTTAAAAAAATCAGTTGTGCCAGCAATCGTTGTTGAATTAGGTTACCTTTCCAATCTTACTGACAGAGCCTATTTAATGGATGAAAAAGAACAAAATAAAATTGCATCTACCATACTATCTTTTATTTCCGAATTAAAATAAAAACTGTAGTAAATAAAAAAGAGAGACTTTCACCGCTGATTGTCTCTCTTTTTCGTTTCCAATTATAACTAATCTTCTTCTTTAAAATTTTAGAATAAGAAATTTAAACCTAATTTGAAATTTCTTCCTCTTGTACTGTATCCTCTACTTTCGACAAAATCTTTGTCTAAAACATTATCAACAGCAGCAAAAACATTTAACCTGTTTTTCATCAATTCGTAGCGCACATTGGTGTTTACTAATTGATAATCTTTTAAAATTGTTGTGTTCAAAACGGGGTCATATGTAGGCGCTGGATACGTTGTAAACTCTAAATACCGGTCTGACACAAACTGATACCCTACATTAAAAGCAAGACGGGATGTTGCTTGCACATCTACGGATGCATTTACTTTGTGTTTTGGATTGAGTATACGTGATTGTCTTTCTAGTTCTGTAAACGTATAATTTGCATTAAACTTAACGTTATCATTCAAAGCATAAGCAATCATGGTTTCTAATCCGCTTACTTTATTTTTACCAATCACATTAAAATATTTGTAAGTCACTAAATCGAAGCCAATGGCATTTTTCTCTTCTCTATGAAAAGCAACTGCATTTAAAATTAATTTTTTATCCAATAATGCGGCTTCAAAACCAACTTCGGCTATAGCATCTTGCTCTGGTGCCAATTGTAAATCACCATACGGAGAATACAACTGGTACAAACTTGGTGTTACAAAAGCAGTACTATAGGACGCAAGCACTTTGAGCATTTTTGAAATATTGTACGAAGGGTTTACGTTGTACACTAAGTTATTGCCGTATCTACTGTGCATGTTATATCGTGCTCCAGCATTGATATTGAATCCAAAATCTGAATTATAAACTGCCGTTACATATGGGTCGAGCATATTAAATTTAGCTACTTCATTAGCAATTGCATCATACTGACTGTCATTAGACATTTCATGAAATTGAAATTGAGCACCAGTTACCAAAAATAATTCTGACGAAATTTCATATTTATTATAAGCATCTACGTTTACACTTCGCGACTTCGCTAGAAAAAAAGAACCGAAATTAAAAATATCACGGCTGATCATGTTAGCGCTCGTATTTACAACGATTTCTCCATTGTTATATTTGTATTTTGGAGTAAAGCCAACTCTATATTGCTCAGAAAGATTAAAGTTATCAGGGTTGTCTGCAAAGGAACCGGCATCAAAATAACTTTTAATGCGGTCGTAATTAGTAAAGAAATCCAATGATAATTTTTTTGTTGGCGTAAAGCCAATTTTTACCAATGAATTTACTCTTGAAAAAGCATCATTTTCGAAGGTTGTATTGCTGTTTATTGGTTTTGCCTCAGAAATCCCTGTAGTCTCGGTACTATTCAAAGAAGCAAAATAATTTACTTTTTCAAAACCTCCATGCACTGCAAAACCTTGATTGTAATCCTGAACGCTATAATCGGTATTTTTTGCAACCATTTGTGTACCCATGTGTACGTATGCATTTCCTGCAATAGCTTTTTTACCTGCTTTTTTTAATGTAATGTTGATTACCCCAGTTGCAGCTCCTGAGCCGTACAAAGTACTTGAAGCGCCTTTCATAATTTCAATACTCTCAATTTGCTCCACGGGTAGCAATCGCAAATCATAGGATAAACTGATTCCAGAAGCATCAGTTACGGGAACACCATCAATTAAAATTAAAACTTGGTGATTACGGCCTCCGCGAATGTACAGTCCTAAATCTTTACCATTCCGACTCTGATTTCCATTGATTTCAACACCTGCAACCGAACTTAAAATGGTAGCGACTGATTGCCCTGATCTCTTTTTCAATTCTTCAGCCGAAATTTTAACGATAACTTTTCCTGATTTTTCTTTTGGCAAAGAAAATTTCGAATCAGAGACAACAACCTCGTTAAGCTTTTCTGGTTCTTGTTCTTGTGCATACGTGCTCATTGCAAATAACAATGCAATCGCACTAAAGCGAATGAATTTTTTGTTCATTTTAAAAATGTAAAATTTAATAAAATAGGGAGAAAAGCACAGAATGACCCATACCCAAACCTTTTTTCCCGAAAGTTTGATACTCGATGTAGTAGGCAGGTCTCCTGGCTTGCGTCTTGTTGTTTACCTTCTCATTCGCCGTGACGAACAATGGTTTTGTAGATAACAACAAGCTTGATAGCATACAGTTGCGGGTACAGCTTAGGATTTGCTGTTTTAGATTTACACTTTCAAATTTCAGATGTACAATAATCTGAAAACTTAAAAAGCAAACTCAAAACTTTAACCTAATTCCCTTTTAATGCGATTTAAAAAATTTAAACCACAACCTCAATACGGTGGCAAATATAGAATTATATTAAGCAAATAACCTAGATAATTGCGAATTTTATAATTCGATCTTGATCACAGCTCCAAAATCTACATTATTTTTAAAGGCATCTTTTAAAGGTAATGCTGAAATTTGGCATAAAAAACTTCTGATTATTCCAGCATGTGCCACAATAATCACTGGTTTCGAATGCGTATTGTGGAGTTCACTTTGTATAAAATTGACTACACGACCGTGTAAGTCGGTAAATGATTCTCCGTTAGGAACACGAATTGTCACAAAATCAGCCATCCAAGGATTTAGTATATCAGGATCAATAACATCCCAATTTTTCATCTCCCAATCGCCAAAATTCATTTCCATTAAACGATTATCTTGCTTAATACTTGCACTATTTAAATTTTCTTTAAGATAGTTTGCTAAAAGCATACAACGCTCCAACGGACTAGAATATAAAATTCCATCCAGTGGCAATTGCTTCAATATATTTTGAAATACCGCATCGTAAGGCTCTTTAATAGTTACATCTGATTGTCCGTAGCAAATTCCCTTTGGGCAAACGGTTTCGGTGTGGCGAACTAAATAAACTTCCATATAACAATAACGGTTAAATAAAAAATCACTTCACAGACTTGTTGCGTGGCGCCCAAACAATCTCCTGTGTAGCCGTCAATCCATTTTTGAAAATAACGCGCTAAAAAGAATCGAGTCACAAAAACAGGCAGCAAAACTAACATGATTTGCCACTGAAAATAGGATAAAAATACCAGCGGAAATAATCCAAAAAAAACTGCTCCTACAATTTCTCTCCAAGAATAACTTTGTGCAATGGGTTTGCTCTTACTGGATGCATCCTCCCTAGAATATTCATGAGTAAAAACAATTGAAATCGCCGCTAACCTACTGATAGCATGGCCAGCAATAAACAATAGAAAAAGTATAAAATTAGAATTAGGAACAACAGGTACGAGTTGCGACAAACCTTGATATTTCAATAGCAATAACAAGATTAAACCAATCGCGCCGTAAGCTCCAATAGCACTGTCTTTCATAATGGTAAGGATTTTTTCTTTGGTCCAACCGCCACCAAAACCATCGCAAACATCAGCAAAACCATCTTCATGAAAACCGCCTGTTACCAATACCGATGCGATCATTGAGAAGATTATTGCAATTTCTGGCTCTACTAAATAAGAAAAAATATAAAAAACTGTAAAAGCAACGCTCCCAACAATCCAACCAATTAGCGGGAAATAACGAGACGCTTTATTTAAATAATCAGGATTGTGATCGATGTTTTTTGGGCATGGGATTCTCGTGTAAAACATCAATGCGGTAAAGAATATATGGAGTTCTTTTTTCATATTTAGAATTATTTTGGTTTAATTGCGTCTTTATTTACCACTAACTCCCGCTGATTCAAAACTGGCCATTTCATTTAAAAACGCCACAGCCGATTCAATTATAGGAAAAGCTATGGCGCAACCGGTGCCCTCGCCCAAGCGTAAATCGAGTTGAAGTATTGATCTAACACCCAAATAATCAAGTATTTTTTGGTGTCCTTGTTCCGCTGAGGAGTGGCAAAAAATAGCATTTGCCATAATCGTTGGATTCTTTTTGAAAGCAATTAAAAAAGCTACGCTACAGATAAAACCATCTACCAGAATGAGCATGTTTTGTTTTTTTGCTTCCAGCATTCCACCTACTATTTGCATGATTTCAAATCCGCCAAAGTAAGCTAATTTGCTTTCTAAATCAGTTGCACCATCGTGATTATCAAAGCATTTTTTTAGAATATTTATTTTCTGAATCAGCTTTTCGCCCGTGATACCCGTTCCTTTTCCTACACAATCTTCAATTGGTAATGCTAAAATAATACTCATTAAAACTGAAGCAGTGGAAGTGTTCCCTATCCCCATTTCACCAAAACCAATGCAATTACATCCAGTTTTTACAATGTCAGCAACAATTTCGCTTCCTTTACCAAAACACAATTGTAACTCTGTTGCACTCATGGCTGGGTCGTGTAAAAAAGATTGTGTTCCCATCCCAATTTTTGCTGCAATCAAATTCGTATTCAAAGGAAAATCGTAATTCACACCAGCATCAACAATAGAAAGTTCGATTTTATTTTGCTTGCAGAAAATGTTAATTGCTGCGCCTCGTTCAAGGAAATTCGTTACCATTTGTCTCGTGACATCCTGAGGATAGGCACTAACACCATGATTTGCAATTCCGTGATCAGCAGCAAAAACCACAATATGAGGTTGTATGATTTTTGGTTTCAGTGTTTGATAGATCATTCCTATTTGTTTGGCTAGACTTTCTAGAACGCCCAAAGAACCCGTTGGTTTGGTTTTTTGATCAATTTTATCTTGCAACTCTTTAGCAAAAGCGCTGTCTTCTATTTCATTTGAAACCTGAAAAGATATAGTTTCGACTTTAGTTTGATGCACCACCGAAAGTTCCTCTACCAAAGGATTTTCTTGTTTTTGTTTCCAATTGAGTTGCTGTAACATGGGCTGGTTATCATAATTAGTGGCTGGTTTCCCCACGCAAAAATAACCCAGAGGCTCCATGTTTTCGGGCAGACCTAACAACTGTTTGAACTGATAATAATTTAAAATAGAAACCCATCCCATAGAATACCCTTGCTCCGTTAAGGAAAGCCAAATGTTTTGTGCCGCACAAACAGCACTAAATTTGATTGCTTCATTGCTCCCGACAGTTCCAATAGTGAAATTATTTAATACAGAACGATCGTAACAAATCACTAAACCAAGCGGAGCCTCTTCGATTGCCTCTAGTTTTAGCGCTTTATATTCTAGTTTTTGTTTTTCATTATCCGTTAAAGCAATTGCTTTTTCATCATAATCAACGAATAAGTCTTTTATAGCTTTTTTTAGGGCTACTGATTTTATGGTATAATATTTTGTAGCGTCAGTCAAACCTACAGAGGGCGCCCAATGTCCCGCTTGAAGCGCTTTTTGAAGAACTTCGTTTGGTACTGGATCGTCAGTAAAATGGCGTGTGTCGCGACGGGATTTTAAAATTTCATCTAGATACGTCATAGTTTAATTTTTGATTTTTACTGGAATTCCAGAAACCATCAACACGACAGTATAGGCTTTTTTAGCTATGTATTGATTCATCCATCCTTGTAGCTCGGTAAATTTTCTCCCAACAGCTGTGTCAGCATGAAGACCCATACCAATTTCATTCGTGACAATAATTATCGTTGTATTTTCTTGAATATCAATAGCATCAATTTCAGCTTTAGCTTGCTCTAAACACAAGGAAATATCGTTTTTAGTATCTACAAAAAAGTTCGTTAACCAAAGTGTAACACAATCCACAACGGCTACTTTACCTGAAAAATTAATTTCGCTTAAGTGTTTTTCTTTTTCAATGTTAATCCATCGTTGATCACGATCGTTTTGGTGCCGATCAATTCTCTTTTGGAAATCAGAGTCCCATTTTCTGGCAGTCGCCACATACAAAGGTGTATCGGACAATTCTAATGCAAGATTTTCAGCATAGCTGCTTTTTCCTGAGCGTTCTCCTCCTGTAATTAAAACTATCATTCTAATTGTAAATTATTAATTGTAAATTATAATACATCTTTTCTGCCAATTGAGTAACTCATTTCTTGACATCAACTTTTGATTTAGTCGTTATAATAATACTTGTTTTAAGTTTTAATATTGATATTGCATCGTTATTTATATTTTCATATTCTTTTTCATTCAAATAATCCGTAGCTTTTAATAATTCTAACCAATAAACTACCTCATTAGCTTCTTTTTGTGCAATCGCAAACTTGTGAATAAAATCTTGCTTGCTCTCTGCATGTTCTGCTTCACGAATCATAGCACCAATACTTGTCCCAGATCTTAATAGCTGCTTTGATAGCACAAACTCTTTTTTATCACAACATAGATATTGATATAATCTAACTACTCGTACAGCAAAATCAAAACTCTTGGTTTTGATAATATTATCTCTCATAATTTATAATTAATAATTATTTATACGGACAATGCCTACATCCATTAGTACAGCAATGCCCTCTTTTAAGATGAAACCAGGCCTTGAAAACATAATTACCATTTTCTAAATAGTAGTCAATTCCTTCTATGAGACCAGTCTTTTTGGGTAGCTCTTTCGCTTTATTATCAATTGCAGTCTCGGGAGTTATAGTGACAACATATTCGTCAATTTTAGTGGAACATGCCCTTGTAAAGCAATTAGAGCAGAGGCAATCCACAATTTCTGATGGTTGGAAAATAGCAGGGAAATCGTTACACCAGCATGAATTTCCTTCAGAAATATCCCCACAATTAAAAGGAGTTCCACAAGTAGAACAGTTTTTGACTTTGATGCTATACATTTTGTAAAGATAGTATTTGTTCAATTTTTTACTACTAAAAATAAACAAGAAATTGTATAAATTTGATATACCTTTGTTGCTTTACTAAAATTAAATCATGAAATTCATATCAAAATTATCTCTTTTTATACTCGTGTTTTCAGCTATAGTTGGATGCAAAAAAAGCGAAAACCAAAACCCAAAAGAAAGTGCTACTTCAGAAAACACAATCAAATACGCTTGGGGACTTACTATTAATACTTACGAAGGATACTCCGTGGTAAAAGTCACTAATCCTTGGCCTAAAGCCCAAAAAAAATTCACGTACATATTAAAAGAAAAAAATGGTATTGTTCCTGATAGCTTGCAAAAACACACTACAATTTCAGTCCCTTTACAAACGATTGTAGTTACCTCAACTACAAATATTCCTTTTTTGGAAATGTTACACGTTGAAAAAAAATTAGTAGGTTTTCCTCACACCGATTATATTTCCTCTGAAAAAACCAGAAACCTAATTGATGCAGGAACGGTTAAAAATATTGGACAAAACGAAAAATTAAATATAGAGCAGTTGATTGAATTAGCACCTGATTTAATGGTAACTTTTGGAATTGACAACAATAATCCTATGATTAATAATCTACAAAAAAGCGGTCTAAAAGTCTTAATTCAAGCTGATTGGATGGAGCAAACACCACTAGGAAAAGCAGAATGGATCAAGCTTTATGGCGCTTTATTTGGAAAAGAAAAAGAGGCTAAACTACTATTTGATAGAATTGTCAAGAATTATAATGATGCGAAACAACTAGTGGCCTCGCAAAAACCAACAGCAACCGTTTTATATGGCTCTATGTATCAAGATCAGTGGTATGTGGCAAGAGGGAACAGCTGGGTTGCCCAATTCATGAAGGATGCTAAATCGAATTATTTATGGGCTGATGTTGAAGGAACTGGAAGCCTTAGTTTGTCGTTTGAAAAAATACTTGAAAAGGCCAAAACAGCCAAGTACTGGATTGCTACAGGTTCTTTTAAAAATTTGGCAGAATTTGAAAACAGCAATCCGCATTACAGTCAATTTGATGCTCTAAAATTTAGAAATGTGTATACTTTTGAAAGTAAATTAGGGAGTACAGGAGGAACCATATATTATGAAGTTGCTGCCAGTCGACCGGACTTAGTTCTAAAAGATTACATAAAAATATTCCATCCTAAATTGCTTCCTAATTACACGTTTACTTTTGCACAAAAACTGAATTAAATCCTAATCCCAACACTCTTTAAAAAAGATGGAGCAAAACTGAATTTCAATTCATTTTACAATTAAACATCAAATTATACAAACAACAATTGAACTATCAAAAACGAAATACAATTCTATTTTCTTTCCTCACTTTAGGGCTTGTTCTTTTGTTTTTTGTAAACATTAGTTTTGGTTCAATTACGATTCCTTTTCAGGAAATCTACACTAGTTTAACGGGCGGTCAAGCCAGCAAATCCAGTTGGGAGTATATCATTACGAATTATCGTTTGCCTAAGGCTATTACAGCTGTTTTGGTGGGAATGGGACTGTCAATAAGTGGTTTATTGATGCAAACTTTGTTTCGAAATCCATTAGCAGGACCCTATGTTCTGGGACTAAGTTCTGGTGCCAGTTTAGGAGTAGCTTTTGTGCTCTTAGGAGCTGGTTTTTTACCGCCATTTCTAAGTACGTTATTACTGTCGCCTTATGGAATTGTATTGGCTTCTACCATGGGAAGTTCGATCGTTTTGGTAGCAGTATTATTGGTGTCCCAAAAGTTGCGTGATACGATGGCTATCTTAATTGTAGGATTGATGTTTGGCAGCTTTACTAGCGCAATTGTTGGTGTTCTCACGTTTTTTAGCTCAGCTGAAGAGTTGCGAAAATTTACATTTTGGTCTATGGGAAACTTAGGCAATTTATCTTGGTCTTCTGTTTTAATTTTGACAATCTGTGTTTTGGCAGGCCTGTTATTGAGTATTTTTAGTATTAAACCCTTAAATGCTTTATTATTAGGCGAAAATTACGCTCGGAGTTTAGGTATGAATTTCAAAAAAACACGCTTAATTATAATTTTCGCCACTAGTATTTTAGCAGGAAGTATCACAGCGTATGCAGGCCCAATTGCCTTTATAGGATTAGCCGTTCCGCATATTGCCAAATTAATATTTCAAACCAGCAACCATTCGGTGTTGTTCTGGAGCACGTTGCTTTTAGGAGCATCAATAATGCTTCTTTGTGATTTGATTTCAGAATTACCTGGATTAGATATCACGCTACCCATCAATGCGGTGACTTCGATTATTGGTGCTCCTGTTGTAATCTGGTTATTGGTTAGAAAAAGAAAAATGATTGCCTAATGGAACATGAAATCATCTTACAAGCGTCTCAAATCAGCATAGGTTATTCTCATAAAAAAGAAGAAATCATCGTAGCTTCTGACGTCTCTATTTCACTGAAAAAAGGTAGGCTGATTGCTCTAATTGGTGCCAATGGCATTGGAAAATCAACGCTTTTAAAAACAATATCAGGAATCCAGAAACCGCTAGTTGGGACTGTTTTTTTGAATGAAAAGAAAATTACTTCGTATGAACCTTTGGCCTTAGCCCAAAATCTAAGTATCGTTTTAACCGAAAAATTACCACCCAGTAATTTAACCGTTTTTGAACTCATAGCTTTAGGAAGACAGCCGTACACGAACTGGATTGGAACATTAACTACTACAGATATTGTTAAAATTAACGAAGCTATGGAACTGACACAAATCAATTCTTTAGCATCCAAAAAACATTATGAGATTAGTGACGGACAATTACAAAAAGTATTGATTGCACGTGCATTGGCACAAGATACGCCATTGATTATTTTAGATGAACCCACTACGCATCTGGATTTGTTGCATAAAGTGGCGCTGTTCAAACTTTTAAAAAAACTCACGCAGGAAACTGGAAAATGTATTTTGTTTTCTACGCACGATATCGATATGGCTATACAATTGAGTGACGAAATGATTATTATGACTCCAGAAATAGTGCTACAAGACGAACCCTGCAATTTCATTGCAAAAGGCAGTTTCAACACGCTATT